>JAGLNY010000393.1 GCA_023139255.1 Spirochaetales bacterium | reverse complement strand
GCTTCGTTATCTTCTATTTTAAATAGATACTGTCTGTTCCCGGTAGTTAAATATGGGCCGCGGGGCAGAACCAAAGCATTTTCTATTTCCTGCAGCACAAATTCAACCAGGGCAGAACTGCCGATCAGAATTAACTGATCTTCCGGTTCAATTGCAATTTCCAGGGAAACAGTGGGAGTTCCGCCGCCTGAAGGCGCCTGGGCTGACAAACCTATCTTTTCGATACTGCCGGGAATATACTGTCCTGAAACAGAAACAACAACCGGGTGCCCGACAGAAATATAGCTGACATACTGTTCCTCAATTTCTGCTTCAATGAGTGGCTGGTCGGTATCTGCAATTTCCATAATGGATGTTGATACGGATATAGATCTTCCTATGGCAAGCTCATTTATAACTGAGACAACTTGTCCCTTTATCGGTGTCCGAATATTGGTATTTTCCAACTGTTCTTCAAGATCGGCAATAGTTTCCCGGATTGACAGCAGGTTGTCCTGATAATCCAGATTGTCCAGTTCAAAGAGCTGCTGGTCAATGAGCTGCTCACTGGTAAATTTCTCCAGGCTGGATTGGGTGTCAGTCAGATGTTCTTCGGCAGCCTCCAGGCTTTGCAGTGTGGCAGACCCCAGCTTGTACAGCTGAGCTGTCTCAGCAAGCTGTTCTTCTGCTTCTGTAACCGCGGTCTGCAGTACGTTCCGCTGCTGGGCAACTCCCAATAAATCCTGCTCGTGATGCAGAAGAAAGCGCTCATAGTTACGGGTTTGAGTTACCAGCTGCTGCTGAGAAGAGAGCAATGAAGTTTCCAGGTTCTCAGCATCAATGACAGCCACAATTTGATTTTCTTCAACCCAATCCCCCTCACTTGCCAGGACAGATTCCAGAACTCCCGACTCGGTGGCAAGGATGTTAGTCTGGAAACGCACATTCACTATTCCGGAAATTTCGAGCGTATCCTGAATGGTACTTTGCTGCACTGGTTCAGAGGTATAGGTCCGTAATTCATAGGTCTGTTCTTTGGGTGAAAAAATAATATAGGCCGCAGCAACAGCTGCAACTAAAACAAGAATGACAAATATAACGGTATTTCTCTGCTTTTTGCTGCCTGGCCGTCGTACTCTTCGATTTTTTGTTGTTTGAATTATTGATGATGTATGTTTGTTTTCGTTCATGATGCCAGAATAGCGCACAAAAGAGTTGCTGTGGTAAATTACTTGTAAACGAATTGTAAATTTTGTAAATCAAATAATTATCTCCTCGACCTCGGGTTGGTCATTCTGTATACTGCTGATATGAACTTCCATAATTCCAGATTACAGTTGTTCTACAAGATACTCATTGTGCTGGTTATAGCTGCTATACTCGTTACTGCTTTTTTGCACTACCAAGACCACAAAGAGAGAATAGAATCACGAATATTCTTCTCATATTATGAATATATTTCGGTTGTGAACCGTACTATTGCCACGGCATTTGATCCCTATTCCCTATTTTTCAAATTAAATTTTAAACTGCGTTTCCTGCAGGATGAACAAAACAGACAACTGTATATTGAAGAATTCTTTGATGCCTATACCGCATACCGGGATTTTTCCTATATAACTGCGGTTGGGTACAGTAATTCCCCTGAATTCACTGACTATAGGGAATATAATCAGCAATCTGCCCAATGGCAGGGCAATGCTGATACAGCTGAGCAGCTGAGCGGAAATTTTCAAAATATTAATATGGAGTTTCCGGGAAAGGAAATATACTATTTCCCCGATATATCCAGAGATATGGTATATACTTTTTATCAACGTGTTATAACTGAAGAATCTCTCATTATCAGCATCACAGTAGATATTTCAATTTTTTATGATGAAGTTATTATCCCGCTTTTACGTAAATTATTTCAGGACTACGATCTTGGCATTATCCCCGTAAGCAGCTTATCTCAAAGGCAGTTGGACCCGGTTAATTTTTCTGAAGATTTCAGTTACACTTTTTCGATTTTTAACCTTTTCCAGACAAGTGCAGATAGAACCGAATGGTTGATTCCTCTTCCAAAACAGGTTGTAAATTTAATTCCCGAAAAAGACAGATTCCGGGCGACTGTATCTTATATGAGAGATATACATTCATGGGAAGATATTCACTTACTTGTAGATATCCAAACCAATGGGAAATCCATTATCGCTGCAATGGAGCAGGAGTTAATGCTGAACTGGCTAATGGGGCTATTACTGCTGCTTAGCATTGGGGCTGCCTTTATCGTGCTGCTGTTTCAGCTCATAAAAATCCGGCAGCAGCGTTATCGGGAAAAAGAGTTTGTTGCCTCTATTACGCATGAATTAAAGACACCGCTGACGATAATCAAATCAGCGGCCGATAATCTGCAGCGGGGCGCTGTCCCGAAAGAGCGGCTGAACCGTTATGGTCAGCACCTTGATGAACAGACAAAAAGGCTTACTACTATGGTTGAAGAAATCCTGCTATTTTCTCAACTGGAAAGCCGGAACCTGAAAAAAGCTGTCTTAACGGCTGCCGATCCTCAGCAAATAATAAAAGAGATAACAGCTGATTTGAGCAGTTTAAACGATCAAAACTCAATAGTTCTTGATATAACATCCCTGCCTCACGCGGCTATGCTGGATGTCGGGTCGTTGGCAATTATTATCCGCAACCTGATACTCAATGCATTGCTGCATGCCTATCCGGAGGGCAAAGGCGGGGTTGTCAAAGTTGCTGCATGGCTGAAGATTCCTAATAAGCTGGTTTTCAGCATTGAAGATGAGGGTTCGGGAATTTCCGGATCCGATCAGCGTAAAATTTTCCAGCCGTTTTACCGTACCAAATCAAGTAAAGAGCAGCAGATAAAAGGCAGTGGTTTAGGTCTTTTCCTGGCGTCGAAAAAAGCAAAACTGATGCATGGTTCACTGGTGGTCAGAAGTCCGTACGCACATAAGAGCGGTGAAAAATCATCAGGCTGCCGGTTTGTGCTGCAAATACCCTATATCGCCCCGCCTCAGGAACTTGAAGATCATGAAGAAGAGGGAACATCAAAGTGAAAAAAGTACTGATAATTGAAGATGAGCCTGGTGTACAGTTAACACTCGAAGATCTTTTACACTCTGAAGGCTATGAAGTCGTGGTGAAGGGTGATGGGCCGGCAGGAGAAAAGGAAGCGGCAAC
>JAGLNY010000392.1 GCA_023139255.1 Spirochaetales bacterium | reverse complement strand
GTTGGTCACTTTATGGCCGATTTGATCACTGAAGAAAATGTATGGAATAAGTGGAAGGGGCAAATGCCTGTGATTTATAATGCGACATCAACATAATGGAAGAATGAAGAAAAGCCAAGAGTTTTGTAAAAACAAAGGAGAAAAGAGATGAAGATTAATAATAAAAATGCAGGGATTTTAGAAAATGTAAAAATAAATTTGAAGGTAAAACTTTCCGCATTATGGGTAACTCTAATGTTATGTTATATATATGCTGATATCCTGTCACTTTATAAACCGGGAGCTGTTGAAAGTATAATTGCAGGAAAAATGGGACCTTTTCCTGCTACCCAGACAGCATTACTGCTAGCTTCAATAATGATGATTATTCCAGCTGCAATGGTTTTCCTATCCCTTTTATTAAAACCTAAAGTGAATCGATGGGCAAACATTGTATTAGGTGTAGTATATGCTGTTATTGGTATTGGAAATTTAATTGGAGAAACCTGGGTCTATTATCTGGCTTTTGGAATTATAGAAATAGTGCTTACGGTACTGATTGTTTTTTATGCCTGGAAGTGGCCCAGCCAGGAGTAAGTATCATACCATTCCCTATGGCTAAAACAGGTGGATCACGATCCCTTTGTCCGGAGACTCCTCGGGAAAGAAGAGTTTGAATACCTCTGGCAGAAATTCACCCCTGAGCAATTGGAAAATGCCTTAGAGGCAGATATTGACTTCGCATCGCAGCTTGTTGAGATCTGGCGGAAAAAAGGGAAACTTAAAATCGATAACCCCCAGATGATCTCTGGTGTTTTTAGAGCTATTTTCTTTCTCTTCCTGCATGAACAGGATATCGGAGCAGAAGTTTTTCCCGAAGTTGTAGATCTCCTTCTCGATTCCGCTATAGAGAAAATTATTAAAGAATGAGTTTTTTAAAGATACAAGGAGTTGTTACATGAGCCCAGCACAGCGAGTTCCCGTTCTGATAACGGAAAACCTGACAAAGAACTATGGTAAAGCACGGGGAATCCAGGAGGTGTCGCTAACGGTCGAGGAAGGCGATGTTTTTGGATTTATTGGACCAAACGGAGCAGGAAAGTCGACAACGATCCGTATAATTATGGGACTTCTTTTCCCCGGATCAGGACAAGTCCGGCTCTTCGGTGAAGACGCTCTTTCAAAGGGAGCGGAACTGAGAAAACGAATCGGCTTCATCCCCTCGGAACTCAACTACTACGATAGAATGAAAACCGGTTCTTACAAATCCGGAAGCGTATATGCTCTTGTTCTCCGTTCCCGCAGAAGAGAGAGAAACGTTTCTCGAAAATATCCGTGGAGAGCTTGAAGAATACCATACAATGAAAAAGGACTTCTTCCAGTCTCCTGATTTATTCATCATGTTTTTCCAGGCAGATCCGGCAGTTGCCCTCGATCAGTTCCGCTCTGAGCCAGGTTCAATGGCAGAAGCTATAAAACTCCTGGACCTTCCCGAAGATATGGAAAAGAGGGTGTTCAGGCAATACAGTATAGGAAATCTGTTAGTACTCTGCACATATATCTATTTGCTTATTCTCTCTATAGGCTCGCTGGTACTCCTTTTATCCCTGCTGATGAAACGGGGTCAATCTGTTCTGGGAGCTGCACTGGGAATGGTTTTTTTCTTCTATTTTCTTAATTCTCTCTCAAACATGGCCGCTTCCCTATCTCCACTGGCTAAAGCCGTGGGATATATCAGTCCCTTCACTTGGATGGATACAAATTTTAGCGCTCCGGGATTCGGTTTAACAGGGTGGAGAGTGTTTCTCTTTCTCATTGTATCAACGCTGTCATGGGTAATGGCTTTGAAAATATTCAAACGAAAAAATATATTAATTAAAAAATTTCAGTGCTGTTTTTACTGCTTCATGAAACAAAACAATACCTTGCGGAATACTTTACTCAACACACCCACCCCAAACTTGCTCAAACTTGCAAATCGTTCCTGGTCCCGGGATAGTCAGACTAGAACTTTTTCAAAAACTTCCGGGTTTGATGCTGCAATCTGGAGAAGTGCTCTTGCAGGTCCTTCCGGATATCTCCTTCCCTGTTCCCAGTTCCGTAAAGTACCAACGCTGATACCAATCATAATAGCGAACTCAGTTTGAGACTTATGCAATTTTTCTCTGATCTTTTTTATATCGATAGGATTAAAATGGAAAATTCTTTCGGGCTTCATACTTCCTGTTTTTATTTCACCAGCCTGCTTAATACTATCAACAAGATCGTTAAAATCATTATTATTCATGTAAATACTCCTTCATAACATTTCTCAATATTTTTAATTGATTTGATGTTAGATTTTCCTGCTCATTTTTCTTATAAATCAACAGTAAATAAATGGTATCTTTTTCGACATCACAGAAATAGATAATTCTTAAACCACCTCTTTTCCCTGAACCAGCAGTACCCAAACGAGCTTTTCTTAATCCACCGCCATTAGTAATAACTTTTCCTGAAGAAGGTCTAAGAATCAGCGAGTGCTGAAATAATCTATACTCTTCATCAGAAATCAATGCCTTAATACGTTTTGTAAAAATAGGTGTTTCGATAAATGTCATAACTAAATATAAGCCAATGACGTATGCGTGTCAAGATTCTTATAGAAAAAACCGCTTTGAGAGGATTATTTGCTTTTTCTTCATTTTTGGCATCTATGGGTTTGGTATGACGTGTACGGGTATATCATTATATTTTCCTGTCGGTAGTTCCTGTCGAAAACCAGACATCATCATATTAATTCCACAGCATTAATTTTCTTGTATATATAAGGCGAATTCATCAAATCATTCGAGATCCTTCCATCATATATAAGAACAGGTTGAATTGTATGTCGAGGATAAGTGATTTTTAACATTTCTTTCTTGTGTTCTATCTCATCAATAACTTCTGTGCCAATCAATGACCTGCTTGTTTTTAATTCACACAGAGTTAACACATTATCGTCACGGTCGAAGATAATATCTATTTGAATGCCTGGAGTTCTCTCTTTTGGGGCACGGAAATAAGGTCCCATCCGATAATTTATTCCAGGAAAACCAAGGATTTCAGCAATTTTAGTGGAATGCTGTTGACAGAGACGTTCAAATGCCCGGCCTCTCCAGTTGTGAAAGGATCCTTGTTGTGCCAGGGCACTGAAAGTTAATGAGGGACCCCTGCTTATTTGAGCTTTATTTGGTTTGATGAATGCATAATAAAAACTTAGGTATGCATCAGATAAATAGTATTTCAAAATATGTGTGTTTACTGATTTGTCGACAGGGTGAATAATGCTGATAAATCCTGCCGATTCAAGGTTTTTCAGATGGTTTGATAGCCCCCCACCAGCATCAATGCCGCTTTCTTGAATTATCTCCTTTCGAAAGAGACCATAGGGATGTTTTGCAAGGGCATCGATAATCTTTTTGTAATCTTCATTTTGTCCAAAATGACTTACAAAAATACGATCAAACTCGTTTACAAAATAACCATTTTCTTTAAATCCAAGTTCATCTATTGCTGTATAGAGTGAAGGAAAATCTCTTACTAACTCAAGGTATTTGGGAACCCCTCCAAATATCATTTGAGCATCAAGTAATTCCTGAATACCATATGCAGGTACCATTTTTCTGCTTTCACTAAGATTGAATTCTTTTAAATGAATAATCTTATCTGTACGGCCATACATGGATTTCGATTTAATTACTTTTGAGGTCATAAAAGAGGCGATTGATCCGCACAGGATAAGTGATACATTTGGAATATGGGAAAGATATTGATCCCAAACCATTTTCAATTCTGAAACAATTTCTGATCGATAATTCCCCATCCACTGAAATTCATCCAGTACAATCCATGCAGGTTTTACTTTCAATACTTTTTCCAGATATAAAAAAGCTTCCGACCAGCTTTTTACATGAGCAAAATGACTATCTGTCTGGTGGTTCAACTGCAGTATAAAATTTTTTAATTGCTGCTTCTTTGACTGCCCTTCAAGTCCTTCAAAATGGATAGCCTCTGAATTTTTTAGGAATTCACGAATCAGGAAACTTTTTCCTATTCGACGTCTTCCATATATGACTGCAATTGCATTTTTTTTTGACTTCAACCCGGACAAAGCCTGGAGTTCATTCTCTCTTCCAATAAAATTCATTTATTCTTCCTGTGTTTACTATTTTTACCCATTATAGGAAGAATAATAAACAAATCATCCTGTAAAGTCAACTTATTCTTCCTATGTTTGCAAAATATACCCCACATAGGAAGAATTTCTCATCCGGATTTTTTAAATGAAAGGAAATAGAGCGGAACACGAGCAATAGTTCGCAGCTTCAATTATGCTCATATAATGAACCAACTATAAATAATCATTCTGTCAAAAACAAAATTCACATTCCACCCATACTTCCACAAAAATGTGCGTTTTTGTGGAATCGGCTTATTTTTCCCTTACCCCTAATACACTTACCACCCCACTCCCCCAGAAAATATGCTCTTTTGTGGGAAATGTTCCCGGTACCCGGAATAGTTATAAGCACATCGTCATATAGACCGGAAGATAATGAACATTATCTTTTATCAAGAGATCTTTTGTATGTAATAGAAAACTCTGGCCGATCTTTGGTCTGAACTTTCGTTTGAATTTAACTATGGAAGAGGCTGTGTATCGTTTCCCTGACTTTACTTCTACAGGAGATATTTTCGTGGGATTGTTCGGGTCAATGATCATAAAATCTATTTCCATCGTATTCTGACTATCGACATTATCTTTTCTAGAGTAGAAATAGAGTTTCCTATTCTTCACTTGTAACATCTGAGCCACGATATTCTCAAAAATCATTCCATGATTTGCCTCTAATCTATCTGCTACGATCTTCTCTGCAATCTCCTGGTGCATCTGTCCGGTCATATCGTATGCATGACTGATAAGAAGGCCTGTATCAGCCATATAGAGTTTTAATGTGAGTCGATCTTTATATAGGGTTAAGCCAATTTGAGGATCATCAGCATTAAAACATATATTGACAATCATCGCTTCTTTCAGCCACATAAACGCATCTTCATAATCTCTAAAACGAGCATGTTTGGAAATTGCAGAAAGTCTGAATTTCTTCTCATGCTTAGAAAGTTGGGAAGGGATATCATCATAGATCCGCAGAACCTTAGATTCATATCCCTTTGCATATTTTGCAATATCGTTTCGATATAATCTCAGGATATCACGCTTGATTCTATCTACTCTTGTATAGTCGTTCGTCTCAAGGAATTCAAGAACTGCCTGAGGCATACCTCCTACTAATACGTATTCTCTGAAGATCTTCATGATATGGGAATGGAGAGGCCCAAGCGGTTTTAACGCTTCATAATGATCTTTAATGATTTCAGGGATAGTCTCCTGCCCTATAGCGATGCAGAATTCCTCAAAATCTAAAGGATACATAGATATGGCTCTCTCTTCTGACGGGATAAGAATATCTTTCACATGCTGCTTAATTGACAGTAAGGAGCCAGTCTCGATATAGTCATACCGATTATCTTTAACCAAATGCTTGATGAGACCCCGAGCTGTAGGAAAGAACTGTACCTCATCGAAGATGATCAGGGTTTCTCTCAGGTGCAGCTCGATTCCTGTTATCGTTGTTAAGAAAAAGAAAAAATCATCCAGCTTCGATGAATACTGACTGAAGATCGACTTCATCTCCTCAGAAGTAATACTAAAATCTATTAGAATATATGTTCTATATTCTCTTTTACCAAACTCTTCTGCAATGGTAGTTTTCCCAACACGTCTTGCACCTTCAATGAGCAGTGCTGTCTTCCCCTGTTCTTCTTTCCAAAGAAGAAGCTGGTCATATATTTTTCGTTTAAAGACCATTCCAATCTCCTAATAAGAAAGATTATACACGTAATTTATAATAAATAATAGGCTTTTATCACGTTTTTTAATTTAATAGAAAGCAATTTCTCACATAATTGAACTTTGAATTACTGATTCTTACTCAAAATCAA
>JAGLNY010000391.1 GCA_023139255.1 Spirochaetales bacterium | reverse complement strand
AACCGGGTACATCTCATTATAAGAATTCTTTGAAAACGAAGATAATAAGGGATCTGATTCATGATTTGTATGGGTGAGCTGTAATAACAGTATTGTTATGCCTACTAAAACAATGAGCCCAATAAAAACAAAAAATACTCTTTTATTCAGCATACATTCATGCCCTAAAATACTTTGAAAAGTTTTAAGACCCTAAATCCTTCTTCTTGAAAGATTTTAACATTCTGAGGGGAGACTCTCTTGCTATGTCTGTAAAACAGGAGTTTATCTCCATCGCCTTCTGTACTCAGCTTGTTGTGCTCATCAAAATATGCAAGAACTTTATTTCTGAAGGTTTTCCGTATAGCTTTTTCATCGGTACCCCGCAATAGATATTGTTTCGAAAAAGTTGGATGCGAGTCAAAATTAATATCCTTATACCCAAAGGTGCTGCCGATCTTATGAAACACATTCTCGGGCCGTAAAACGAAGGATGGAAGTTGCTGCTGACTGGATTGAAACAGTATCACTGTCTGTCGCCATGTGTGGGAGTTCTTCCCCGAACCTGTAATATAGCGGTAATCGAAAATACTGATATCGGTCTCATTAACACGTCCATTCATCACATTCGATACTTTTTTGGAATGTCCTTTTGAGAATAGATGGAACTGACTCAACGATGGCAAGAAGGTATCGTCCGGTTTTTCCGAAAAAGATAATTTTTGGGAGGCAGCAGCAGCTTTCAGTTCCTCAGTTCGCTTCTTCCGGTAATACCTGGCAAGAAATATACACGCAATAATAACTGCGGCAGCAACGATTATCCCGCAAATTATCAGAAAAGTTTTCATGGGTTATTCCTCCGAATATTTGAGCTTCCAGTTTCGATGTGTAAAAATTGATGTCGTAATTTTGATGGATAAGACGTTCACACATGTCCCAATCTTAGCATAAGTTTTCTATTTCCACCAGAAATCTGGAAAGTGCAGGAACCTCGTCAAGTTATCTTTGATTAGATTTCTGTACGCTGCTATTGATTTCAGAACAGAGGTAGAAGTAAACTTTCGCTTTTAAAAAAAATCAGCCATTGTTATTTCATTATTTATTACTGCAATGCAGTGTTCATTTTTTTTCACGCCATAAGGGGTAATCATTGTAATAAAGATTGTTTTTCTTGTTTTTGTTTTTCTGATGAATAGTTCTTTTTTATATAATAAATCGTTGGCATACTGTTTAGAAATTACGAATTCCGAGTTTGCGTATTTGATTTCACATAAATTAATACAGTTATCCGGTCTATCAATTATCAGGTCTATTTGTACCCCTTTCTCACTCTTATCTGTAGATTTATAGCTCCATGTTGAATAAGAATATAAAATACCGGAAATTCCCAGTGCTTTTGTTATCTCTTTAATACGATTAAAACAAAGCCCCTCAAAACTAAAACCTGCCCAGGAGTTATAAGCTTTTGAATTTAGAAGAGTAAGCCAGTAATTACTTGCGACATCGATTCGTCTGTTTTTAATTTCCTCATACCACTTTAAATAAAATAAAGAATATTCATCAATCAATCTATAGACTTTCTTTTTGCTTTTATTTGAAAAGAAATTAGTCTCTGAAACAAAACCCGACTCAATAAGTTCTTGCAGGACTCGGTCTAAAACACTTGCAGAAGTGATTTTTGTCTTATTAATAAGAGTTTCACGATTCATCCCGCTACGGATTGTACTTAATGCTTTAATTATTGTTACATGAATAGTATGATTCCTAAATAAAGATTTGAACAATCGATCAAACTCTCCATATAAGCTTGTACTGTTACTTGATAAACATATTTCTGATATTAGCTGTTGAGATGATTTTCCCGGTTCCAAATAATTTAAGTATGCAGCAACTCCACCCATAGCCATATAAATATCAATTATTTGCTTTCTGTCTAAATGTATATTTTTTTCCTTGAGATATCTTTCAGTATCTTTTAAATCAAATGGCTGCAGTCTGATTTGTTTTGTCAGGCGATTATGCAAACTACCTTTCGCATCAACAATATTTTTTATCACCCATGAAGCCGCAGAGCCGCATACAATTAATTTAATGGATGGATTATTTGATAAGTACCTATTCCATAGATGAGATAAAGCGGAAACAAAACCAGATTTATGAGTTGCTAACCATGGTAACTCATCTATAAAAATAACAATCTTTTTGTTTTGTTTCACTTTTCCAATTTTCCGGCGTAATCTACTAAATGCTTCGTTCCAAGTTTTAGGAACTTCGATTGTATCTTCTTGAGAAAACACGTCCAGATATTCTTCATTAAAGTTAAATAATTGTTCGTTTTTGGTTCCTTCAGGTACGCCTGTTATATAAAAAAACAATCCTTTATCTTGAAAAAAATTTCGTATAAGATACGTTTTTCCGATTCTGCGGCGACCATATATTGCCAAAAATTCCGGTTGATTTGAATCATAGATATTCAGTAATTCTTTTTTTTCTTTTTCTCTCGCTATTATTTTCATCATATAATCCCATAGTATGCATTAAAAACGAACACAGTTAAACTAACTTCACAGATGAGTTTAGTCCTTTGGATGTTAGCATCGACTTTAATCACTCAGAATGAACATTTCACCTTCACTAGTAACTAAAACTTACCCTACATAGTAAAATGTGTCAATTATTAATCGGAAATATGTCGATAATATCGATGTTTTTTCCATTTATTATATTTGCTATTCTTCCTGATTTTAACAAGAAGGTGTAAGAAAAAGTATCCGGTTACATGATAATTTTTCAAGATCTGGATGGAATTTTTTATGATGTTGTCTGGCTTATATGCTGCCCCTGCTGTTATCCCTATTCGCAGATATTTTCTTGATTATTTTTTCAAAATCACCGTCCAGTTTATCAGACTGCTTTATTCTCATTTGATTAAATTGGTCATATGATCTATTCCGAAAATCAAGAAATACCTGAAGTTTGTTCATCGTACTGTCCTAAACTTCTCTGCACGTTCCAGTTCGGTTATAGTCCACCAGCTTCTGTCTGTAATAGCGGTTACTATATGTCTATCCATTTTGTATAAAGTTGAAAGCTTAAGCAGGTTAAGCAGACTGATCTGTCCTTT
>JAGLNY010000390.1 GCA_023139255.1 Spirochaetales bacterium | reverse complement strand
AAAAACAGGGACAGTATTTGGCGTTTGTTTACTACTACACCAAAATGCACGGGCATCCCCCGACTGAGCGTGACATGCAGATGTACTTTCGCGTATCACCCCCGTCAATTCACCAGATGGTTTTGACGTTGGAGAAGAACGGACTCATTCATCGGATTCCCAGACAAGCCCGGTCTATCCAGCTGCTCGTTCCCAAGGAAGAGATTCCGCAACTTGACTGATATGAAATAAATATTGGACATATTAATGGACATAATGTCCGATATAGTGCCAAGGCGGTTCCACAAATCCACTGTTTTATGGTAATATATTTATATCAAACCAGATCTGGTCTGGTTTGAATGGAATGCTTGTCCTGGAAGGAGCGGATTATATGATTATTGATACCATAACGCAGGCAAAAGCCCAATTATCCGCACTGGTGAGCGCAGTAGAGCAGGGTGAAGAGGTGATTATTAAAAAAGCCGGAAAACCCGTTGCAGTATTAAAGAAATATGATAATTCTAGAAAAGAACGTAAACCGGGAGCATTTGCTGATAAAATAATCATAAAGAAAGACTTTGATTCTCTTCCTCAAGATTTGGAAGCGGCATTTGGTATGGCAGCTGAGTCCTCAACTGATTATGCACCAGAAGAAAAGGATACAGAAAAATCATGAACCTATTACTTGATACGCATATTATCCTTTGGTGGCTGAAAAATGACCCGTTACTTTCTGCTAAGCATAAAGAGTTACTATCAAACCCTGAACATGTTTGCTTTGTAAGTGCAGCTTCTATCTGGGAAATAAGTATAAAATCAGCCCTTGGGAAGCTTGAGATCCCCGATTCCTACATTGAGGAACTTAAACTGGAAGGATTTCAGGAGCTTCCCATTCATTGGAAACATACCAGTATGGTAAAATATTTGCCGCTGCACCATCGGGATCCCTTTGATCGTCTATTGATAGCCCAGGCAAAGATTGAAAAATTCACCCTGCTCACAGTAGATGAATACATTCCGTTATATGGTATTGAGACTCTTTAATGGAGCTCAAACCGAATCCCTAGAGGAAGTCCTGGATTTGATAGATGATATAAGGGGAAGTTTAGAGGAAACTTTTGAGGCGATTGCTGAAAGCAGTGCTGAGTAGTATTAGGTTTCGGGTAATCAAAAATCTTTTAGTACCGCAGCACTATGCATAGATACGATCACAAAATATCTCCAGGTCTTACAATTCTGAATAATACAAAATGAATTGTATGAGGATTACGGTATAAGGTATTTCTTCTTTGATGAAATACATAAATATCAGAATTGGAACCAGGAATTAAAGAACATATATGATTCATATCCGGATATTAAAATTGTATTTTCCGGAAGTTCAAGTATTGATTTGATAAAAGGAGCATATGATTTATCAAGACGGGGTGTGTTATACAGAATAGGCGGGATGTCATTTAGGGAATATTTATTATTTAATGATATAGTAGATGTTGATGTTGTCACACTTGAAGAAATTTTGGAAAACAGGACCAAGCTTGAAGGGAATATAGCAGGGATAAAAAAACTAAAAGGTTATTTTCATGAATATTTGAATAAAGGGTATTACCCATTCTACCTGGAAGATGAAACGACATATAATCAAAAAATATTAAGAATTATAGAAAAAACGATTTTTGAGGACATCTCGAATTTTTATAAACTTAAAACAGAGAATTTATCAAGTTTTATGAGAATACTTGCGTATCTATCGACTATTCCGCCCGGAGAATTGAATAGGAATAGTATTGCAAAGAATATCAGATTAGATAACAAAACTGTACAAAATTATTTATATATACTGTATGAAACAGGGTTAGTAGAGTTGATAACAGAGAATAAATCGGGAAGCAATATATTAAAGCAGACAGAAAAGATATATTTGGATAATCCTGATTTATATACAGCCATAACTGAAGAAATCGGATATGAATCTCAGATTGGCACAATACGGGAAATATTCTATAGTAAAACAGGAGATTTTGAAGTAAACGACACTATTTTTGAAATTGGCGGAAAGAATAAAACGTTGAAACAGATAAAGAACGACTTAGGTAATGCCTATTTGGTAAAAGATGATATTCTTTATGGAAGTAAATACGAAATTCCACTCTATCTGTTTGGGTTCCTGTATTGATAGCGCTGTGCTCAAAATTAGCATGATACAAAGAAATATGGAGGGGAAAAATGAAACTTTCAGAGCAAGAGGCTGAGCTTTTTTATCAATTAATGTGGGCGTTACAATCTTATGTAAATCTCAAGCTAAAGCTGTATCCTAAAATAAAAACCAGTGATGATTATGCTGATTGTGATACCGAACAAAAAGTTGAAGTTCGCAATGCGCTTTATAAAAATATTGAGCTCATTGATTCTTTTGTTCAGGAAAATCCTCAAAATTTTTCTCAAGAAAATTTGTCGATTGTCTCAAATTGGAAAAATTTCATCAGCGACAATTTTTATATTGAACGTCTCTTAAAGAAGTACACAGTTTTTATACAAGAAGAAACAGTTTATGGAGTATTGGGTATCTCTCAGGCATTTGATGAGTTAATACATTATTCAAACCTGCCCCAATATGTTAATACGGTCTTGCTGCCCTTCAAGGGGAAAATTATTTATGACGGTCTGTTAGGGACTCACAATATCTCTTTTGGGGGTGGGATTAAACATAGTTTAAAAGAGACATATCTGCGGGGAAAACAAAATAACCGTATTATCGAAAGTTTGGAAAGATCCCTGGAAGGGTCTCAACATAAAAAAAATGTCAAACCTTTAAAAAACTGGAAGCCGGAACTGGAAGAAATAGCTGGTAAAGTAAAAAAGTTGAAGGGATCTGCAGGGCATCCGGCAATTCTCAGCCCGGCATTCAGTCTGGTGAAAGCCAGTGTTGAATTTGCCCAGATTGCAGCATCAGGTGATAATGATTACGAAACTCTCAACTATGCTTTAGAAAAAGTAGGGCGTGCTTTCAATAAAACGGATACTACACTTTATCGTGAAGAATATTGATGGTAAATAAGTCAGAACCCCGACTTTACTGAAAGAGGTGAGATGAAGTTTACAAAAAAACAGGGACAGTATTTGGCGTTCATCTACTACTACACCAAGATTCACAGACAGTCCCCGGCAGAGCGTGACATGGAGGTGTACTTTCGCGTGTCACCCCCGTCAATTCACCAGATGGTTTTGACTTTGGAGAAGAACAGACTCATTAGCCGCGTTTCCGGACAAGCCCGGTCCATTCAGCTGCTTGTTCCAAGGGAAGAAATTCCGCAACTTGACTGAATAAGGAAAGAAACAGTATCTTATCATATTGACACTATGTATCCAAACAAGCTTGCTGGAACAGGGGTTTGTACTTTAAGTTATGGAATTTTCAATCTAACTTTTCAGAGTAAGAAGATTTCTTTTTTTCTTCCAGTCTCCTGTCTCCATCCTCCCGTCGCCTCTTTTATCCACGGTTGTTAGTGTGTATATGCACATCATTATTAATATGATTTTTCTTGCTGAGAAGTGGCAAATATAGTAATATGGGGCAATTAAAATAGTTCCTGAATAATAAGAGAATCAAGTGCTATCCCAAAAAAAGGAAGGACCCAATAATCTTATGAGTTTTGATACAGAACCAACCGGATATGTAAAAACTGCTCTTTCAGACCTTCAAGGGGCATGGGGGAATTTAAGGGATGTAGTAGTAAAAAACTTTAGCTTTCCTGATTCAGACAAGTTGCTATTTCACATTGATGAAGCCATGAGTTGGGAATCAGTAAGAAACTTGAAGAAAATGGAATCAACATTGCTTCTGATCCGGAATATTGCAGCTCAATCCGAAACCCCGGAAGAAGCCCTGGAGTTGATAGATGATGCAAGGGAAAGCTTAGAGGAAACTTTTAAGGCGATTGCTGAAGGCAGTGCTGAGTAGTAGTTTGCATGGGTAAATCATGCATAACAAGTTTTCCACAGGATTTCATGGTTGAGTTAACCAGGAGAGAAATTGAAGTCTTGGTATCACAAACTGTGATACCCAATAAAGAAACTTTGACGTGACAATTTGTGATATCAAAAGAAATCGGATAGAGGTTATACAAAGAAGCCATTTGTATTCACTGAACTATGTGTCCGGAGTTTATTGAAATGTGCAAACTAATATGGTGATTTTGTTGAGAAATGACTTCTTATTAAAACAGGTAAAAACGAGGAGCTCGTTATGCTATTAATCCGGATATGAAACTTTGATATGAAATAAATATTGGACAGATTATTGGACATGTTATCGAACATTTTATAAACTATTTTGTCCAAAATTAAAAAAGACTAAAGAATTTCGTGAATGATTTTTTTGAATAGAAATGATATGATGGTAAAAGAAAAATTAATTAAAACCAATTCAGTGCAGGAGGACTTTGTGAAGACTGAAAGTGCCCTTAGTCTTGTATATGA
>JAGLNY010000039.1 GCA_023139255.1 Spirochaetales bacterium | reverse complement strand
TTTTGCATGCTTCAACTCCTAAGGCCATCGATAAATAGGTTTTACCGGTTCCTACGTTGCCATACATTACGATATTGGTTTTTGTATCCAAAAACTCACAATTTTTCAGATAATCAGGAGTTATTGAAGCCGGAAGTGTTACTTCATCAAACCGGAATCCATCAAAATCCTTTATACAGTAAAAATTGGCATTTTTAAGAAGTTTGTCTTTTCTTTTTACTTCTCTATACTCTAATTCCGATTTTAAAAGTTTGACCAAAAACTCCAAATGCGTTGTGGCCTGTATTTCTTCGGCCATTTCTACAATATTGCGACTTAATCTCAATTCCTTACAGCAAGTGGCTATTTCTGCTATCATATTCGTACCCTTGAGCTTTCCAGTTTTTGATCATACTGGTTAAAGTCCGGGATAACGCTTAACATCTCTGGAATATTATCCGTCAGTTTTACGGGGGGTAATTCATCAGAATTTGTATGGATTCGTTTGTGCAGACTAAGCAAACTATCAGAATCAGTTATTTCATACTCAAGCGCATGATTGATGGTTTTTACAGCTTGTTCAAATCCATTCATTGTTGTTAAGGACGCAATCATTTTTAAAACTGTTCCTTTCCTGCTTTTATCGCATTTTCCAAGGAAATTTTGCATGGGTTCCGGTAACATCTGATATATTCCTGTATATTTCAAGGCACCTGGGGAACGGGATAATTGTGTCAGGTAAGGCAGCCATTTCATACTCTGCTGCTTGTTTTCTCCATAAAACCGTTCATGTTTTACAATCTCCCGCAGGCTATCATCCAGTGGAAACACATTATTCGCTGTTATTTTTATACGGACATGAGTTGAAGCATATTTTGGTGAAACAGAATATTCATGAAGGCCATTATTCAAATAAAATCTCCCGTAGTTGTTCGTTTTAACCGTGCTATATTTACTTACATCAAGCTGGGTTTTAGGCAATTGCAACAACTCTGCTGTATCCTGTTCAAAGAGTTCTTTTATGGTGGTATCTTTCCGATAATGATCTCTTTCGGCATCTTCATCACATTTTATGAGTAACTCGTTATTAAAATCGGTAAGCCGGGAAAACCTTGGTACGGGAACCAGCATATTTCGTCTGTGATATCCTACTTTTCCTTCAACCGACCCCTTTTCGTGGCCTGAGTTGGCGTTACAAAACGCTCCATTGAAACGATAATGCTCTGAAAAACGGAGAAAGGCATTTGTCAAATTGCGTTCTCCGTTTTTTAAGATTTTTGTTACGATAGTTGAAGGATTATCAAACCAGATCCTGGTAGGAACACCACCAATATATTCAAAAATCGTTTTTAGCCCTTCAAAAAGACATTCCTGATTTTCTCCTTTAAATAATTGAAAATATCCTTTATTACTGTAAGGAAAAGAAAGATTTAAATATTTACCGCTGTAAAGTTTCCCATTTTCATAATACTCTGCTTCGCCGAAATCAGCCTGTGCTTCTCCAGCTATATGTTCCAATGGTAAATAGCCTTTATTATTGTTATATATCTCCTTTTTCCGTATTGAGAAATACCCGGCAACAGTGCGGTAAGAACAGGTGAAGCTATCTCCATATTTGGATACCAGCCTGTCAAAGACCCTTTTCGCAGTATGTCTTTGCTTCTTTTTTGCTTTTTTGTCTTCTGTGAGCCATTCGTCAATTTCTGTTTTGTATTGTTCCAGTTTGGGAAAAGATTTATCATGCTTTTCTGTTTCCCTGATATTCCAATCTTCTTTATTGATATACATCCGTATGGTCTTTCTATCCCTACCTGTGAGGTTTTGAATCTCTGATATATTTTTCCCTTCTTCGAAATATAGTTCTCTGATGTTCTGTATTTCTGTCATCTCTAACATTCTCCCTTACTCCTTGCATTTTTTTCTTACAGCAAGAAGTTATTTTGACTGATTTCTCATTAATTGCATATTGCAATAGTGAGGAATTCTCGTTGCAATAGTGGGGAATTTTATTTGCAATTTTGTCCTATTTAATTATGCAACAAATACATATCTGGATCAATGGAGTACATTTACAATTTTAGGCACATCCTTCCCATCATCTATGGGTGAAGTGAAATTAGGAGTATCCATTATTCAACGGTATGAATGGTTACTCTATTTATTAATCAATGAATTACTGTCCGTAACTGATGTTCGAATTCCAACTTTTGGCGATTACGCAATTAGTCAGCCAAAGGTTCTTCAACTTGATATGCGATTAGTCAAACCCTCCGCAACTATTCGATATACAATCGACAAGGCCTGGATAATCCTAAAAGGTCCCAATGTCCGTGATAATGGATTTGAACAATACCAGGAACATTGCAAAAAATTAGTTAAATCATCATATTTTTGCGACCCGGGATTTTCTGAAGGAGATAATTATATTGCTGCCTGTGCGAATGGGACCGGGAGCACTGGTAGCCTTACTGTCTGGCGTAGGGTTGGAACAAACCATCACATTGAAAAACTGGTGTATGACATCTCCAATTTTTTCGATTCTTCAGGTATTCACTCACCTTTTTCCTGAGTTCTTTGGATTCCAGAGTATCTATTAGCAGATGATAAAGATACTTTCTATTCTGTCTAAGTATACTGCCTTTTAATCCAAATGTTTCCAGTATATCTTTTACCTCTTCTCTCCATAATAGCTGAGCAACAGAAAAATTATCTGTTGATGGGTTATCTTTTTCTTCACGTATGGTCTCGAAAGATACTACTCCCGGGTTCACCTCATGTGCAATAACAATTCCCCACCAATTCGGAACTTTTTCTTTCACCTGTCTGGAATATCGTTCACCAACTACTATAGATGCTTTATCAAATACGTCATTGTATGCCTTGATCTGTCCGGGCAGACGACTTAGTGAATCTTCATCACTTTTTATTTCAAAGCCAATAAGGTTTTCACTAATAACTGCAATATCAGCCCGGTTTTTCCCATGTTTGATACCGAGTTCATCTATAACCAAGGTATTGGAGGAGTCGTGATATTTTTGTAATCTTTGGCGGTGGAAATTAGATCTTATTTGTGCGTCATTCATGATTGTCCCATAAAACACTTTTCTGAACACATCTCAAATTGATTAATAACAATTATGAATCCCGGGATTTTGACTTCAATCAATTTACAAGCTCCTTTTGCTTTTTTCTAGTATGAAATCCCTATACTCTCTATGTTGATCATCGTATTCAGACAAATCAATTGCTTTATCCATATATTTTAATGCGCCTTCAAATTTAGATACCCCAAAATATGATTCAGCTAAAAGTCTAAATATTCTAATTTTCTTACCATCATAAATAGTAGGTTGTGATCTTAAATATTCTTCAAACAAAGATATAATACTATTATAACACTCCGTTCTTAAATTGTATAAATCATCATTCCTATTTCTTTTCAGCTCTCTCCTTATTAGTTTCACTTT
>JAGLNY010000389.1 GCA_023139255.1 Spirochaetales bacterium | reverse complement strand
AATATTATTAAATATGATAATGGTGAATTACTCATGGCGAATTTTCATACACACGGAGAAGTTTTTAATGATGGAATAACGTGTGAACACATAGTTTTACATCGTTCAACGGATGGCGGAAAAAACTGGATATCACAGCATTACGATCATTTATGGGGACGTGAACCATACCTGAATGTTTTTTCTCATGATGTCACTATTATAACGACTCATTTTCTTGAAACTGATGTAAGAAATACAACCGGACATTGTACTACCTGGATACATCGGTCAGAGGACAGGGGAAAAACCTGGGAAAGTCAAACCTTTGATTTTGAAATGATTCCTGACAGGGTGAGTATGGTATATTCATCAAGAAATATAATTGAGCTGAAAAGTGGTGAATATATTATGGGCATTGGCTGCGGCCATAATAAAGATTACCTGTTCAAGTCAAAAGACCAAGGTAAAACCTGGCAGATTGAGCGTGCAGCGATATATGGTTTTGATAATGATGGATATGAATACTCTATTTTCCAGGAAGGTGTTTTTCACATAACAGAATCAGGACGTCTTTTACTATTTGCAAGATGTGATATAAGACGCATGAAATTTAATACGAAAATAGAAGGTTTGCCAGATTTTGATTTTGAGTCATCTGATTTCGGGTCAGATCATTATGATGTTGAAATTATATTTGAGTCAAATGATGACGGTTGCACATGGAGTCTGGTTTCTGCAATTCCTGTTAGTGCTGGGAGTATGTATCCCTCTATATGCAATCTTGGTGGAAATAAATATCTGTTTACCTACACGCAAAGAATTCCCACAGAAAAATTTCATATGGGTGTTTGCGCTATTGTTTTTGAAGAAGAAAGTAATGGGAAATTAAGATTCGATACTGAATCAGACATCATTATCATTGATGAAAAAACTCCGGATTATTATGATTCCGGAGGTGGTTTTGGAAACACAATCATGCTTGAAGATGGAACGTTTATAACTCCATATTCATACCTGCATGCTGACCCGGAGATTGATGAGCTCTTAAGAACAGGTAAGTTTCTTGAAAAAGAGACATTTAATTTTTATCGAAATAAAGCCTATCAATATTATAAAAGTTGGGTAGAGGATATTACATGGGAAAAAGTCGTGAAGATGGATAAAATCATGCAAACTCATCTGTTTTTGGGTTGTTGTGCCGTCTTAAATTTAGTAGGTCCAATAACTGAAGTAACCCATTGGAAGAATCCAGAGCCAATTTCAATAATATAAGAATAAAGCTTTATTTTATTCTTTATCACCAATCAAAAACTCTATATGAAGGAAGGAGAGAACTTTGTGATTAAAATACCAAGAGTTGCACCAAAAGCCTATAACTATGTAAAAGAGGTACTCGATTTTGGTTTCCGAAACGCACATTCAGTCGGATTTACCGCTCGCCTTGAAAGAGAGTTTGCTAAACGCTTCGGACAAGTTTATGGCTTTGCTCATTGCAACGGTACTGCAACTTTACAGACAGCGTTAATGGCTGCAGGAGTTGGTGTCGGCGATGAAGTAATAGTACCGTCATTTACTGTTTTTTCTACCCCCGCGGCAGTCCTGCATTGCAATGCCGTACCGATTATCGTGGATGTGGATCCTGAGACATGGACGATTAGTATAGATGCTGTTCGCAAGCATATTACACCACGGACACG
>JAGLNY010000388.1 GCA_023139255.1 Spirochaetales bacterium | reverse complement strand
GTCAGTTCCCGTACTGCAAAAAAAAAGATTATCTACTAAAAGATAATCTCTTACCAAGGAGTCGTACCACAGGACGAAGTCCGAGGAACGATCTCCAAAAGGAAAGGATTTAAACATTGCCCGGAAGAGGACTCGAACCTCCACGCCCATACAGGCACTAGTCCCTGAAACTAGCGCGTCTACCAATTCCGCCACCCGGGCTTGTGGGAAGAATACTACCTATAAGACCCGGTATTGTCAATATAAGTTTGCGTAAATGAATTTTTTGATATTTTCATCTCAGCAAATAATTGTTATATTATTTTTGTAAACTTTACTTGACACTTATGTTAACTTTACCTTACATTAGTATCATGAGAATAAAAGGGACTCATCTACATAATACCATAAGAGAGCATAGATTGAGCATGAACAAAATGACCCAGGAGGAACTTGCGGGAAAAATCGGCGTAAGCCGTCAGACTATAGCTGCTATTGAGAGAGGCACCTATAACCCATCCGTAGTACTGGTCCTCAAGCTCTCAAAGGTGTTTTCAGTTCCAGTTGATGAACTGTTTATCTTGAGATCCGGGCACTAACCTGCCTACTGGAAGGAGATGACAATGCGAATAAAGGATTATCTGCAAAAATTAAAAAAAACATCACCATGGAGCCTCGCAGGCTTCCTCCTTGGAGCTTCCGGATTTGGGCTGGGTTTCAGTGTCAGCCCCTGGTTCCTGCTGATGAGTGCGGTCGCTTGTTTCATTTTCCCTCTGCTGCGATTCATGGGGCTGCTTCAGGACTGGGATGAATTTCAAACCCAATCTTCCCGGAAAGCTGCAATAGTCAGCTATACCATTACCGGGCTTTTTATATTCTATATGATAATTATGGGAAGAACCGGTTTAATTGATTGGGATGCCAATTCTGTTCTCATGAATCTTTTACCAATTGTAATGATGTCCTATTATCTTACCTACTTCTTCCAATTCTGGGATGGATTGAAAGCCGGAAGAATCATCTCAGGATTCATACTCTTCTTTTGGGGACTTTTCATTATTATGAGTTCATTTAGTGGGGATCATGGATTCATTGCTTTCATTATGGAATTCCTTGCTGTCCTGCTTCCACTGATTGCGGCACTTGTTCTATCATTTTATTATCCGTTGTTCAGTGGAATATTTATGCTTGGGGTATGTGTGTTTCACTTTATCTTTTTCAAGTCCTACAGAGAACCTTCAGTAGCATTTATGCTTCCGGTACCTGAATTGATTATCGGACTGGGATATATAAAGCACTTCCGTTCTCAAAAACAGTAGTGAAATCATCTTGTGAACTATTCAGCTTCTGCCCCCGCCTGATTCAGCAGTACATCCTGTATGGCACTTTCAAAAGCGCTCTTTGGTAAGGCACCGGCAGCAGCCTGCGGTTCTCCTTCCATAGGGCAGAACATTATTGTAGGAATACTGGTGATACCAAATACTCCAGCAAGCTCCTGCTGCTTTTCGGTATCAATTTTGAAAATATTTATCTTTCCTTCGTAATCCTTTTCCAGCTCTTCCAGGACAGGAGCAACCATCTTACAGGGGCCACACCAATCTGCGTAGAAATCAATAATACAGGGAAGCTCCCCTTTGTATTTCCAGTCTTTGCTCTCATCCCAGTTATAAATTTTCTCTTTAAAGGTTTCCAGTGTTAAATATTCCATCCCATCCTCCAGAATACCGGCCTTATTTCAGTCTGCATCCATTTACTTTTTTTAATACCTTAGTAATTTACTAATGTTTGGACAGGAAGTCAAATGCTTTCTTACACACACCTTCCCCAAATCATCCGCCTAACTCAATAGTATACAGAGATGATATGAAAAGCAATCACCTCACTTCACGTAAGGTTCGCTAAAGTCACCCGCGATAAGATTATAAGCTTGCATAACTTCCTTTTTATCTATATATATATGTAGTCTGCTGTGTATAAACTACAGCATGCTGAAATGTCGTCCATTTTAAAACCCCCTCCGGCAAAAAAGATACTTCGATAGCCTTTTGCGCAGCGGAATAGTGAGTCCCGGCAAGCAGGCGCAAATATTATAAAAGGAACTATATATTGAAATTTAATGAATTTCCCCTTAGCCCACAAATACTGAGAGCCATTGAGGAGCTGGGATTTGAAGAACCAACACCAGTACAGGAACAGGTTATACCCCTGCTTTTAGATACAGATAGGGATCTTGTCGGGCTTTCGCAGACCGGTACCGGTAAAACGGCCGCCTTTGGTCTTCCTCTTCTTGAAAAGATAAATTTTGCTTACAAAGGCCCCCAGGCCTTGATTCTCTGTCCCACCCGGGAACTCTGTATTCAAATCTACCGCGATTTTGTGAATTTTTCACGTTTTATGGAAAATCCGGGCATAACAGCTGTGTATGGCGGAGCACCTTACCGGCAGCAGATCCAGGAACTTCGCAGAGGATCCAGGATAATAATTGCAACCCCCGGACGCCTTCGTGACCTGATCAACAAAGGTGTAGCCATTCTTGACAACCTGTCGTATCTCATCCTTGATGAAGCTGACACCATGCTGAATATGGGTTTTAAAGAAGAACTTGATGAAATATTGTCTACCATACCTCCTGGAAAACAGACCTTTCTTTTTTCCGCTACCATGCCGCCTGACGTTGCCCGGATAGCAAAAAGTTATATGCAGAATCCCCTTGAAGTGACCATGGGTACAAAAAATGCGGGTGCTGAAAATATTGAACATAAATTCTTTATGGTTCATGCAAAAGATAAGTTTCAGGCCTTGAAAAGATTGGTGGATTATTATCCGGATGTTTACGGAATTGTGTTCTGCAGAACAAGGACAATGACCAGGGATCTTGCGGAAAAACTGATGAAAGCCGGTTACAACGCCGATGCGATCCATGGCGATCTCTCGCAGCAGCAGCGTGAATATGTCATGTCCAGATTCCGTGAAAAAAGTCTGCACCTGCTGGTAGCCACAGATATAGCCGCACGCGGCCTGGATGTCCAGAATCTGACACACATTATCCATTACGACCTGCCTGATGACATGGAAATATATAACCACCGGAGCGGCAGAACCGGTCGTGCCGGAAAATCAGGAATGTCTCTCGCGATAATAAACATGCGGGAGCGTTCTAAAATACGCAGGCTGGAACAGATGATCAAGAAGAAAATTTCTGAATCCCATATTCCCGGGGGAAAAGAGATCTGTGAACAGCAGCT
>JAGLNY010000387.1 GCA_023139255.1 Spirochaetales bacterium | reverse complement strand
GTGATAACCCGATGGCCACTTGGGGAAAGAAGCTTCTTTTTCGAAAAGATCACAATGTATTGCGGTGCCTGGCACCGCAGTATTTCTACTTCTTCCTATACGGCGGTCCAAGATTCTTGATCATGGGATAGTGCTTTATATTAAGCGTTTTCAGTTCTGCTTTCTCTACTATGGCTGTTGCGGCAACTATAGCATCGGCCAAGCCTATACCATAGGATTTTGCATAGTCACGCTTGTAAATACCACCAGTTCGTGCGATCTCATGGGTAACTGGTACAATACGGCAAAACGCAATAAAATTGTCCAGGGTCGCAAGTTCGTAATCACCTTTCACACCAGCATAGAGTTCAGCAACTACGATAGTCGACAATACAATAACATCGGAATAACTCTTAATGAGGGCTATAGCCTTGGGGTGTCCTCGTAAAAAATCAACCATGACATCCGTATCAATGAGTATTGGTTTGTTCATGGGATCAACTCCTATCCCATGATTGGCGCATTGTGTTGAAATCAGGAAGATCATTTCTGTCCTTCCACATCCCTGCGGCATTATCAAGAACCACCTGATGTCTGGTTTTACTGAATCTGGCTATTAAACTATCTACGGCGTCCCGTATCAATTCGCTCTGGTTTTTCCCGCTCGTTGCAGCAAGTTCGCTCAAATCCGATCGTTCCTGCTCTGTCAAATATATTTGTGTGCGTACCATCATAATTCCTCCATATGGTGTATACCCCAGCCTAATACATTAACTCACATTTGTATAGATTATCTGGTCAGTTTTAAAAAAATCATATAGTATAAGTAAAAAGGAGTATCGTAGTAGCAGCTCGGAAGATGAGTACCATTGTCTATGCAATATTAACAACCAGGGAACCATTTGATCCAGTGAAGATGGCCTTCTCGAAGAAATATAGTGATATGCAATCGGCAGCATTTGATGCCGATATGGCTGGGTGACCCAAGCATCTATGGGCTTGTACGCAAGCTTATGATTGACTTTTTTTAGGAGTTTATAATGGGACAGTTTTTGGCAGTAGGAATAGCAACCAGTTTTTTTGTAAATAAGAACGAAGCTGATAAAGCAGAGCTGGAATTAACTCAGTTGCAGAAAAGAATAAAGCAAGAATTGTATTTCCCTCCTGAGATATATATCAAGGTGCCAGGCACCGGGGCAAAATTTTCCAATCAGATTCGCACCCAAACCTGCACCTAAAGCATGCAGAAGCCATGTTCTCTCATTTTTTTTGTGTGTTTGTGTTTTTCGGTGCCTGGCACCGCAGTATATCCTTGGTACCCGCATAGATTTATGTTTTCGGGTGCCATGTACGCTTCCGAAATTGTTCCGGTGATGCTAAAGAATTTCTTCAATTTGCTGAATAAGATCCGGGATTGTTTTATGTATTGTTATCCATATTATTTCTCTATCTACAATATCGTATCCATGTATAAGCCGATCCCTCATTCCAGCCATTGCTTTCCATGGTATAGATGGATTATCTTCTCTAATTTTATCTGGAAGCCTTTTAGTTGCCTCTCCAATAATTTCCAAGCATCGAATAACAGCATATTGAGTTTTCTCATCATCTACAAAAGCTTGAAATGTAAAATCTGTAATAAATTCCTGAGTTAAGCGCATGGATTTAAGGATATCATTTAAATAATCAAAATACTCTTGTTTCACAAGTATTGCACCTCTTGAAGAATATTTTTTCCTATAAGAGGCTTAAGACTGCATTTCAAAATAAGATCAACCTTTGTATCAAGTTCTTCTGTTAATTTGTTTTCAATATCAATTAATTCAATCAAGCCTAAGGTTGAAGGTCTGCTAATATCAATAAGAATATCGATATCACTTTGTTGGGTCTCTTGTCCCCGGATGTAGGATCCAAATATTCCAATTTCCGTAATACCATACTTTTTGAAAAGAGGTTTTTTTTGGTGTAAGATCTTCTTGATGTTTACTAGATCAGTCATATTCATTCCTACTTGTTACCAGAGTAATACAAAATTGTATAAAAGGATATAAGAAAAACTATTACGTGACGAAATTTTTATGATGTTATCTCCAAGTAAGCAACAATGATGATGAATTCTTATTCAAACCTCCTACCCCTCTTGCTTATTCCAACTGTAAATAATGGTGATTCTGTCTGTCT
>JAGLNY010000386.1 GCA_023139255.1 Spirochaetales bacterium | reverse complement strand
TATTGGTTACCCCCTTAGTCATTTTTCTATTAATTTCATATCCAGATTTACATCTTTCTTTAACTACATTATATCTTTCACAAAACTCTCAACATCTAAATCTGTTTTACTCTCGAAGTCAATGCGTGCTATTGAATAGGGAAGCAGGTTCAGTTTAATAATACCTTTGCACGGATGGAGTCTTGTACCTTTAATCATACGAAAACATTCCGGCGATTGCATTGCTTCTTTTACGTTCTTTTCATTTAGATATTTCACATAAACGAATTTGTTTACATTTTGAACAATTACCCTTACATATTCATACCCGAAATTGGCAATTATAAGCAGTATTTTGCCCTCTTTATATACAGCCATACCATTTACCTTTAAGGTATTGCTTGATTTTATTGGTAAAACATAACCTCCGACAAACTCGCCAACATCAGCCAACACATGATAAAGCGGAAAAACCGAGCCTGGCGAAGAATGGAACTTTTCAGGGAGCGGGGACCCGGACTCTGCTTCCATAACTCCGCGCCAACCAATAGTCTCATAATAGGTTATGCTGTAAACATCGCTCGCGGAAATATATTTAAGGCTTCCTGCGGTCCAAGCAGCCCCAAATAGAGACATTTGCCGCTCATCCACCTGCTCTGGCAGCTCCCCTGATAGCGGTTTGAGAGCGGGACCAATACGAGTGGGTTTGAAACGGGGCTTCATTGTGACTGGGCTGATAGCCAATGGCAAATTGGTAATATATTTATGTGCATTATCGATCGTAAAAGCCTGGCCTCCGAGTGTCTCAATCATGGAATCATTATCGAAGACGTGAGTCTGAGGATTTATTGAATAACTTACTATATCCATCCCTCCTGCAAGAGAACTACAGCCCCTAAGCTGGGAAAAGTAGATGTTTGTACCACCACCAATCAGGGCTGAAGGGTCATAGTACTTCAGATGTTTTCGTGCAAGTTTGATTGTTTTTTCTGTAGTACACTTTTCATTGGTGTTGAATACGAGCCACGTACAGATTGCCGGGTTTTCTTCTTGGAATAAAGATAGTTCGAGTGTATTAACAAGCCCCTTAAGCTCATTCTCGGCTTCATCGGTAAGATGGAGTGCAACTTCCAGAGAAACATCTATTTCCTTTGCCCCGGTAATAGCTTGGTATAACTTCTTTTTGTAATCAGAATGAGAAAGATACAAATCCACACGCAGATGGGATAGGTTGAGAGCTCTTAAGCGAGTCGATTCATTCGGTGTCAGCAATTGATCGGTTGAGGACATGCCCAATCCTATACGAGGGAACTTACAAACCGGAATGCTGCCTATCGAAAGAGTAATATTCTTATCACTTGTTTTCGGCTGCAGCCTTGGAATTTGACCTTTTAAGGATAGGGTAACAGATTGTGAAATTTTTGTCCCCTTTTTAATTTCCACCGGTACCGGTAAAGCAATCGACGGACAATAACTCTTAAATGAATCGTCGGTCCAGTTGCGCTGGTCTTCCATCTCGAAGTTGCCTCCAGAAAACCTCACCCTTGCCCAAATATTAGGTTCAACCTGGTATGAAACAGTCTTGATATCGGTAAAAACCGGATCAGGCGATATGTCCTTCGGAAACATCCCTTCAACCACACCCTTTTCGTTCTCAATAATGCATGCCCGACCAGCACATTCCTTTACTGGATGTAGTACACAAAAACCAATACGGTTTTTCATAAAAGTTGCGTTTGCTTTTCCTTGCATTAGAAACTTAATTGTACCCCTATCGTTTCCTGTTATCTCCCCTTTCCAGACGAAATTAACATCTCCCTGCCTATTTTCTGCATTATAAGTAATATGAAATGAATTGGGTTTTTTATCAATTTGAACATTTGAGATTAAAGGTATTACAGTAGTCCAATAGCGGTCCCTGCAAGACATATTGATTGCGCGTAATATTTCCGTATTTCCTAACTTTATGTAACGTAAATCACCTTCAGTGTAGACCATCTCCAAAGAGCCAGCCTTTAGCTTTATCTGCTCCGGAAGGGGATCTTCCTTCCCATAGTAAAAAATATTATTCGCTTTACCCATTACTAATTACTCATTTATTATTCCAGATTTGGTTTAGTACCACAACTCTCCAAGAATTTTAAATTTCTGATCTGATAGATATCCGTACATCTGAATCCACATGCCGTCCACGCTGCTATCGCGGAGCATGGCAACCATTTGTCTCCATTCCGAATCCGTCATATATGCATGGGCAAAGGGGTGACAGAGGGCATTACCCCTCATTTGATCTATCACTTCTTCCAACCGATTATTAAAATCCTTAATAATTACCGGATTTGATTCATCCTTGCCAGGGATGTGATAAGAAGAAAATGTACGTTGTTTAATATCGTCGGATAAATCCATCCATTCCACAACTGTATCAAGAATATCAGACTCTGAAAGACCCGGGTTCCAGGCCTGTATGGTTTGCCCAAACCATCGCGGTAGTGCGGAATATGCGAAAGTAAACAGTTTTGGCATAATCGTGTCACATATCTCTGAGAGATTCCGGTAATCCATACCGCTGGTACGGTTCCATGGAGGCGGTCCTCCCCTGGCAGACAATGTAAGTTCTTGCATTTCCATTTCGTTCAACTGTTTTCTTACTTGTTTATAGAAAGCAACAACACTCTCCGCTTTAAATTGCAAGAATTGCAGCCAGCCTGGACTATGGATAAGACGCTCCAGTGTTCGGGAGGGACTGCGAATTATGCAAAGGGAATGCTTTAATTCATCAGATGTAAGGGAATGAAGCCATTTCCAGAAAGAGTTCACCTCCGACCTTATTATATTCCAATCGAATCCTTTTTCGCGTGCCCTGGCTTCACAATGCTTGCAGAAACATGCAAAGTTATCCTCAAGGCTGTATGCACTGTATTCAACAAAATCCAGCATTAAGCCGTCAACACTGGGATAGTGCAACAAAACATCTTTAATCAATGCTAATCCATAGCCACCCGCGTCAGGACTATTTACACACGCCCACGGTTTGAAAATGTATTGTGGCGGTTTTGGATTAGATCCATCAATAAACACAGGCTGGTCCTTAGCCAAAGTATCGGGCGGAATTAGAGGATGTATCATGATATAAACCTGCATTCCTCTTTTTTTTGCTTCTTCAATCATTGCGTCAGGAACTTCACGGTCTACCCCAGATGGTACATTTTTTGAAACAGGCCGGTAGGGTAAGCCGTCATATAACTGAAGGTTATGGTCATAAGCAGAAAAGTATTTTAGTCGGATCTCGTACTTTCCCCAAACTGGACGAGCTAGAAGCCGCTTGTACCCATCTCTGGCCAAATCCGGAAACCTGCGCCCTCGGCCGTTTTCTGCCGGAGATGCTATATTACAGGATATAGCAATTGCCTGTACGCTTGCATTCTCAAGATTGTCGAAAACCTTTTTTATGCCTTCGCTTTGAACAAAAACCGGATTGACAAAAATACCCAGAAACTTTTTTGTTTTCACTTTTACTACACCTTCCCATACACTATACACAGCGTTTGTAGTTATTCCCGAGTTAAACGAGACTGCCTGATGGATTCCAGTTCCAGTGCAACATCCTCAAGCCCCAACTCTATGAGCTGCTCTTCTATGGGCCATCCATCTTCCTTATTCCAGCCACGCTGATCGTAATATGCATCCATCATTTTAAGAAAATTCTCTTTTGTTACAAAGGTTGAATCAGCCCTGCAGGGAAGTTCGAAATGGGAAGCCAGCGCTTCTTCATGCTTACGGTACCGCCCAGCCCTGGCCAGCATACACCTTTCAATGAAAAATGCCCTGTCTGCTGCCAGATCAAGATCTTCACGACTGAAATTAATTCCAGTTACAGCATTAAGCAACCTGCAACCTATATCCAGATCCCCATAAACATCTTCATCTTTGATCCATTCAGATACATTATTATAGGATTTTGTAAGTCTCGGGAAAGAGAAATCACACATTGGAAGGGAGTCATTCAAAAAATGCATTCTCTGACACCAGACTGCGACCTTCGCTTTTTGCTTGAAATTAAAGTTTGGTTCCAATGCCCCGGGATCATTCCAAACTTTTTCAGCCAATTTCCTGAATTTTTTTAAAGCCAATTCTTTATGGGCTATCTGTGTTTCTGCAAGAAGCAACAAGGAATGTGAACCTATGGCCGGATCCCTGGTTTCGCTTATATACATCATTGCTGAGAATATCCAGTACGGCAGAGGTTCATTATCCACAAACCGTCCTTCCCGGTGTGCCTGGAAACCAAAGGCAAATACAATCTCATGTCCTAACCGAACCAGTTTTTCGGGTAATACATCCTCCAGAATTTCAAGTGCCCTTGCCAGACCGTTGGCAAATAGCTTTCCTAAACCTCTTTGATAAGCAATATCACTAATAAAACCAATAAACCATTCAGAATTTTCCGGATTTATTGGATTGTCCATGATCTCATTATGACCCGCTTTTTTCACAGCAGTAAGCCATGATTGCAGAGTAAAACGCAGCCAGTAATCGATACCCAGCAGATTACATAATTCTAACATACGCGTAGAGGACTCATCAGAATAACCCTTTAAAACAGGTATTTTAATATCTGTACCAGGCTTATCATATGCTGATGGAAGGTCACCTAAAAAGTTCTTCCCTATACAAAATGTCTCTATCATCCTATTATCAGATGTTTTCAAATATTTTCCGACATGGCAGTTGTTAACACAGCTTTGCGTACAAACGGGTCTTGATTCCATACCATCTACATG
>JAGLNY010000385.1 GCA_023139255.1 Spirochaetales bacterium | reverse complement strand
GAATATAAGAAAGACTGGGACAATAAAATTCTCTACACCGGTGCTATGGACAACAAGAACGAATTTTGTGAAGGATCGGAAGTTTCCGGAATATATATGACCTCCATGGGTGTTCCCTCATGTTCTGCTGCCTGGGGAACAATGGCATTGACAACTTTAACAGATAAAAATATTACATACCGGACTTCCTGGGCTGACAGAACATGGGGCGGTTCCCTGCTTGATTTCTGGGATGATTTTTCTGATGATGGGACTCTTTCTAATAGAGAGGCCGGTGCTCCTTTCAACCAGATAGGATCCTTATCTGTAAAGAAAACCATTCCTCCCGGTGAAACTGAAGAATTTCTTTTTGTTCTTACCTGGCATTTCCCAAACAGAATGATATGGTTCCCGGAAAAAGAGGACCCAGGAAGGGAAATCAGTAATCTTGGAAGGAATCCAAAAAAGAATATTGTAGGGAACCATTATACTACTGTCTATAAGGATGCATGGGAAGCGGCTGAGAAAACTGTAAACAACCTTACCTCGCTGGAAATAGACACAGTCTTATTTGTAGATGCCTTCTGTTCCTCAGATTTGCCTTTAAGTATCAGGGAAGCTGCACTGTTTAATATAAGTACCCTCAGAACCCAGACTTGTTTCAGGACAGTGGACGGTAGGTTCTTCGGATGGGAAGGGATTCATGATTTTCATGGATCATGCTTCGGTTCATGTACTCATGTGTGGAATTATGAACAGGCTACAGCCTTTCTTTTCGGGGAACTTGCGGTGACTATGAGGGATGTTGAATTCCTTCATGCTGTTGACAAAACGGGTCATATGAACTTCAGGGTTCAACTTCCTCTTGAAAAGAACTGTACAACATGGGGTATAGCTGCCGCGGACGGGCAGATGGGATGTATTATGAAGATGTACAGAGAATGGCATCTTTCCGGTGATAATGAGATGATGAAGAGTTTTTGGCCGGCGGTTAAAAAAACTCTTGAGTTCTGTTGGGTAGAGGGGGGCTGGGACGCCGATAAAGACGGTGTAATGGAAGGATGTCAGCATAACACGATGGATGTTGAGTATTATGGCCCGAATCCTCAAATGCAGGGATGGTATCTTGGGGCCCTCAGGGCCGCGGAAGAGATGGCGAAAGGAGTAGGGGATATTGCTTTTGCCGAAATGTGCAGGGAACTTTTTAGAAAAGGAAGCCGGTGGATGGATGAGAATCTCTTCAATGGGGATTATTATGAACATATTATAAAAGTACCCGGCAAGATCCATCCGGGAGTTACAAGCAGCAAAGGAGTTAACAACCTTTCCAATCCCGTACATCAGCTGGGAGCAGGCTGTCTTATTGATCAGCTGGCGGGTCAGTATATGGCTCATGTCCTAGGGCTCGGATATCTGCTAAAACCGGAAAATATCAGGAAAACCCTTAAATCAATTATGAAATATAATTTCAAGGAAGAATTCCACAATCATTTTAATACAATGAGAAGTTATGTTCTCAATGATGAATCTGCCCTTCTTATGGCATCCTATCCGAAAGGGCGACGTCCTAAAGAGCCCTTTCCCTATTATACGGAAGTGATGACAGGCTTTGAGCACTCTACTGCCGCGCATATGTTCTATGAAGGACTGACTGAAGAGGGTCTAAGGGTTATCGATGCAATCAGGGCGAGATATGATGGTTATAAGCGAAATCCTTTTGACGAAGCTGAATGCGGTCATCATTACGTAAGGGCAATGGCCTCCTGGGCGGAAGTCCTGGCTTTAACCGGGTTCCGCTATTCAGCTATAACAAAGGAGATCACATTTAGCGCGAGAGAAGGTAATTTCTTCTGGTCAAATGGTTATTCCTGGGGAAGATGCATTCTTAAAGAAAAAACTGGAGAATGGAGGATTAAACTTGAAGTACTTTATGGCACTCTTTCTTTTAACCGGTTTATTCTTTCCAATGCCGGAAGCTGGGAATCAGATTCAGAAATTTCCCTTAAAGCTGGACATTCCCGGGAACTTGTCATATATGTTTTGCAGGTTCCCCCTGCCGTCAGGTGAAATAATTCCGGTACTAATCCTACCCAAGGGGAGCACGTTAGTGATCCTGATCTCTGAGGGATCCCTGAAATTAACACGGGAAGAGAAGATGAGAGGGTGTTTGTACTCGTCAAATGTGTAAGGTGTAAAGACTATCACACATAAAAAGCACAATTGAACAACTATTTGCTTGCAAAGGGTTGATAATTTGGTAGAAAGAATACTTTTATTCACCGATTGACTATTTACGGGTCAGGATATCAATCCTAAAATATAGTAATATGCTGTTAACGTACACTTTGGAATTAAAGGAGACAATAATATGAGTAACGAATCACAGGATCGACGCAACATCACATATGGTATGGAGATACCCACGGAACATTACAGCGATCAGCCGTACGTTGTTAAAACCGATGATGGTGCATGGCTCTGCACGGTAACTACCGGAGCTGGTATTGAGGGAGCGAGTGGTCAGCATGTTATTGCCATGCGGAGTACCGATATGGGCAAAACCTGGTCGAAGCCGGTGGATATTGAACCGGGTAACGGCCCGGAGGCGTCATTCTCGGTGCTTCTCAAAGCCCCGGGCGGCAGGGTGTACTGTTTCTACAATCACAATACCGACAATCTCCGTGAAGTAAAGGCTGACAGTCCACCCTATACCGGCGGATACTGTACAAGGGTCGATTCCCTCGGGCATTAC
>JAGLNY010000384.1 GCA_023139255.1 Spirochaetales bacterium | reverse complement strand
GGATTCCCAGGGCTTCCCATTCACCGTGACACCGGTTATATGTATGAAAGGATCCTCAACCGGACACACAAAGCATGAATCAACGGGTTGTCCTGAAGTGATATTGAAAAACAGATTAATTTTCTTTTTTTGGACATATAGATTTAGATAAAGATAGTTAAGCAGCGCGTGTTCAATACTGTGGTAAGAGCCTTTGGAGGCAGTCCCCTTAGTCCCATCAATCATCTTCCCTTCTGCACTTACACGCAGGTACTCTCCCCCGTATTTACTGTCCGTAAAATATTTATTCCAAAATACTGATGTTTTATGGAACAACTCAAGATAGCGCTCATCCCCTGTTAAATTATAAAGATTGAGAACCATAAAATTCCCATAATTCTGAATAAACCAATATTTATCCGGTGCATGCCGCCCTGTCTGGTTTCTGGCAAATGATTCATACCAACCGGAATAATTCTTGTCCCACCCGTTCTGCAGCATTCGCTCTGCGAGATCCAGCGCTTTCTCCCTATACAACTCCTTTCCTGAAAGATAGTAAAGCCGGATCAAAACCCAGACTGTCTCAATGTTTCCCCCAACACCGATAATTTCTGTCCCATCCTTCCATTTTCTGGGAATATTATTCCAGTTTCTATCAAACTCATCCAGAATGAAAAAATCTCCGGGACTCTGCATATAGTGCAACGCGACATCCATACTACGTTCCATTTGGGACAGAAAAGCTTTGTCCTGAGTTGCCAGATATGTATAGATACCATAGCTGCTCAGGATACCTATCTGGGGATTGAAAGCTTTATTGGAAGAAGCGATACTGAGATCTTTATTCAATTCAGTATAATAACCATGGCTGTTTATATCCAGGGCTTTCTTTTCGAATATGTTATTTGATTTTTCCAGATAACTGAGTGCTTCTGTATTACGGGTGACAAAGTAGTACATGGCAAGCCCGGTGTTTGCATACATTTGGGTAAAAGCGTTTTTTATTGTATCTTTTGGCTTTCCAGATACTGTAAGACTCCTGTACCAGCCCCCTGAATCATGATCCCATCCATTTCTGATAAGATACCTAACATTTTCCTCTGCAAGCCCGAGAAACTTTTCCTGTCCGGACAGCAGATAAGCGGCAGACAAACTAAAAATGTGCCTGCCAAGCATTGCAGGGTACTTATCATCAGGTCCTGCTATCTCCCACTCTCTGGATATGTTCGTATGAAAACCCCCATTGTCCCTGTCAATAGCATGATCAAGCCAGGAAGGCATGATATGATCAATTGCCTGTCGGCGCCAGAATTCACCATTAAGAAGAGTTTTGCGGCTCTCTTGTTTCCCTACATTTGTTTCAGTATTATCCAATTTATTTCCCCCTCAATTTTTGCCCACTAATAAAAAACCACCCTATCTGATAACAATATTTACTGCAAGTGTTTTATTACGCGCACGAGCCAATCGCGAGCCAATACTATGTGAGCTTTTTACCTGACATGGTTATCTAATCTAGTTGACTTACCGGAATATCTGGTTTAAAAAGGATAAACAAGAGAAGATGTTTCAATATAATACAATTTTTAAAATTTTCTCAGGAGACAAATTACATTGTATATTAATGAGAAACTGAAAACAACCATACTGGACCGAAAAGGTTCATTTCCCAAGGACGTCAATCCATTTGTACGCAGCGTCGCGCTATGGCGCGCTATGCTTTCAGGCAACACAAAAGTCCAGGTAAGGGCATCATATCTTCACGAACTTGTGAAGTCGGCTTCTATCGAAATCGAGCCGGACTGGAGATTGGCCGGTAACCACTTACCGACAGCCCATATGGATCTCCTGCTGCCGGATCCCGACGACCCGGAACATGTGACCCGGATGCAGGAACTCGGGATCCCGCAGGAGAAAATCCAGGCCATACATAATGCTGTAGTACTTTGGGAGAAAGAAGCCCAGCAGGCAACAGCAGAAGTACTCACAGGCGATCTGAAAGGGGGCAGTCTCTGGGGCTGTTCTAATTCAAAAACAGTGTTCATCGGATCCGGATGGATTGAGAACCACTCGATCCGGGACTATGCAAAAGTTATCCGTATCGGGTTCAACGGGATACGGCAGGAGATAAAAAAAGAGTTTTCCAAAGCAAATACAGCCTTGCCTGATTTCACCCAAAAGAAAATTTTTTGGGAAGCTGCACTCCGGATATGCGATTCAGGCGTCCTTTTGGGAACACGCTATGCCGGGGAAGCAACACGTCTGGCTGGACAGACTTCTACATCAACGGACGAACAAGTACGGCTTCGACGTATTGCGGAAATTTGTGCACAAGTCCCTGCAAAAGGCGCCCGTACATTAGCGGAGGCAACCCAGTCCCTGTGGCTCCTGCATATTCTCACCTGTGGTGAGGACAGCATCAATGCAAACTCACTGGGGCGCCTGGATAAGATCCTCTATCCATACTACGCAGCGGATCTTGAGGCAGGCAGACTGGGACGTCAGGATGCTGTAGGTCTCATGGAAGAACTTGCTTGCCGGCTGTATCTTGAATATGACGTTCAGGCTATTACTCTGGGAGGCGTTGACAGCGACGGTAAAGATGCCGTCAACGAAATGAGTTACATTATTCTGGAAGCAACGCGAAATGTCGGGTTTGTCCGTGACCTATCGGTACGGCTGCACAAACACACTCCATTGGGATTTTCCCGTCTTGCATGCGAACTGGCCGCTCGTGGCGGCGGCATCCCTTTTTTCTTTAATGACGACTGTTTTATCCCCGCATTAACCGAACGTGGTATCAGTTTGGGGGATGCACGTGATTATGCACCCATCGGATGCATCGAGCTGACCATTCCCGGCAAGGCTAATCCTCATGCGGTTTCCGGTTGGTTTAATTCATTAAAATGTCTCGAGCTTGCCCTGTTTGACGGGATGGATCCCAGGTCAGGAGAGCAGATAGGACCTCATACCGGGAAATTTATTAGCTTCAGCTCGTTCGAGGATTTGTTTACCGCATATTGTCAGCAAGTAGAAACGTTCGCTGATCGGATGGTTCAACGCTGCAATCGCGGGGAGCTGGCGCAGAAGGAAGCAGGTCCTCTGCCGTGCTTATCTGTAATGACCGATGA
>JAGLNY010000383.1 GCA_023139255.1 Spirochaetales bacterium | reverse complement strand
CTGTACATCATCATATATATTCCTGGCATTCGAATAGAAAATCTTTGTTATATCCCGTTTGCCTAAACCAATCCGTTCGGCAGCCTGCCGGAATGCACGCAGCTCCTCATACATAAAGAAAGTCAGGTTCTCAGCCTCCACACCTGAAACTTCCCGCATATTCTGGTCATGGGAAACATCGCCATACATGCCTTTTGGTACAATGTTCACGTATTTTCCGTTCTCACAAATCCTGCGCATCCGCATCCTGAGTATCGGCAGGTCGGAACCAAAAAGCAGCCGTCCCGGGCCGACACATCCCAAAGCTTTGCGCATAGCTTCCGAGTTTGTATTGGCGCTAAAATCAATGACAAGCCGTTCTGTATCTTTCAAAATCTCAAAAGCCTTCCCGAAATCTTCCGGACAGTAGGCCCGGCCGATATGTGCGTAAATAACATGAATATCAGGGTATTTTTCCTCAATCTCAATTATCTGTGCAAGATTTACCGGATCTCCCAAACGACCATCCCTCGGTATGTGAAGCACAAGGATCATGTGATACTTATTTAAAACTTCAAGCTGGCGCGGGGGGATAAAATCAAAAATCCTGATTTCCCTGACCGGGATGTATGAAGGAGCAAGATTGAGATAAACTTTTATCCCAAGATGCCTGCCGCGGACTATTTGTGCAAGAAGATCATCAGCTTCCCATTCCGGGAAAGCATACATAAGGGAGGGAACATTGAAATTTTTCGCGCAATCCACAATGTACTTATTTTGTGACTCCCAATCATCAGCTCTTGTTGTGTTGGCAAAGATTAGAGGGGTAACCGTTTTACCCGGGAACATAAGTGTATAAGTCTCAAGCAGGTCCTCGATGGGGTTTTCCTCCGCAACGAGTGCCGGCCAGGATACCGTTCTTTTTTGGTTTTTCAGTTTGGTAAATTTTGATTTCTTTAACCAGACATGAGTATGTGTATCAATCATTCTATCCGGCAGGAACGGTGCAAGCTCTTCCTCGTATACTTTTCTGTCAATATCCCTGATGGGAAAAAGTTCTCTACTCATCCTGATTCCTCCTGTAGGTTCTTTTTGCAGTACAAACTATCATTCTATGACCCGGACATCCCAGCCAAGCTGCTCCCCGAATGTCTCCAGAGTCTCAACCTGCTCATCATAGATAAGACCTGAGTGATGGGTTCCACCGAGTTTGCTGTACTCTGTAAGAAACTCGCTGATCGGAAGAGGTGATTGAATCCAGCCATGTACTGAACTGGAAAACCCGGTTTTATCTGAACCAATGACCTTTACCGGACAAAGAATTAAACGAAATGATTTTGGGGAAAGCGGGATAAGGTTAACCAGTAAAGCATCACCCTGCATACATTGCCCTGTGGAATATACCGGGGGCAGGGCATCGCTGAAGTGATACTCTTTTGCCTCCATTTTGGCTGTCCCGGGGCAAATTCTTGGATTTATTTCACCCATATGACTGAGAAACAGTTGATCATTTTCCCAGTCAGGACAGAATATTTCGGTAAACGTTGTTTCCGGATTTAATTTCAGAAGTGAGCTGACAAGCGCGGCGGTGAGGATGTCCCCTTCCCCAGCGTAACCAATTCCCTCATACATCCCGACGGCCGCAAACAGGAACGGGACTCTTTTGATAAAAGATTTTGTGGATATTGACAGGAAATTACAGGTGAACCCATCCAGGGATTCCTTATCTGCCCATGACCGAAGTAATTGGGTTGTCACAGCATTTGCGGTCATGATATCTTTCGGGACACCGGAAATATCAGCAAATGTGCTGTAATAAGCGATCTCATTTTCAATAGAGCGGTTCTCTTTTTGCGGCAAAAAACCTTGCTCGTTCGGGAACCTGATAGTTTTAATACCATATTCCTCTTCAAGTACTGATTGGGCAACCTGGAAGTCGCCCATTCCTGCAAAAGGTTCTCCCAGAATACCAATTTTTGATCCCTTAAAACTTTTCGCTGCCGCGATACCGCGAATACGATTAATAACTCTCCCTAATACATTTGATTGTTCCCAGTGTCCTGATTCAATATAAAATTGACGGTTGTTTCGTACAAGCATACTGCACATATCCTGTACACCGTGAATGCCGTGATTGAAAGAAATTCTTTCCGGTTTCCGGGTTGGCCCGAAGGAGAAGTCAGGTGTGGTGTTAAGTATAATTAAGGGAGTATCTGTGTTTAGTAAAGGATTTATTGACTCAAGGGAAGGTGAATAGGCGAGGTGTAGGGTGACGATTGCCTGAACGTTTTCTTTTGAGAATGAATCTATTGCTTCCCGGAATTCATGCTCAAGACGGCATACTTGCGCTGTCTTTACCGTTATTCCTTTTGATTGGAAAGATTCAGCAATTTTCAGGTAAAAAGATTCAATTGATTCCCGCATTGAAGGGACTGTATCATCGTATAGTTTTAGATAAAACGGTAATAATCCAATTGTTAGTTTCATAAAGTACATCTCCCTGGATTGCCTTTGAAAAGCAAGAGTTTTATAAGAGTAAATTCTCAAAAAAGATCTTTTTTCTTACTGTATGAACCATTATCACAACAAAAATACGACAGAGTCAAGCAATATATGAATGAATTGCTCAATAAACGAAAATAATATATAATATTTTGATAAATAATGATAGAATCGAGAAAACAGAAAAACACAGGATGGGAAGTAAATTAGTGAAAAGTTTTATTGGGCTTGATCTCGGCAGTACAGCGACAAAAGCAGTTCTGGTTTCTGGGTCAGGAGAAATCCTGGATTCAGCAGGAGAAAGGATTGTTTTCAAACAATCGGATCAAACAAATATTCGTGAAATAGAGATAGATGATTACTACAATCATATTTTCAAACTAATACACAGGATGAGCAGCCAGGTTGATGAAGTCCAGGCAGTCTCCTGGAATACGGCAAGCGGGAATCTTCTATTTCTGGATCCCTCAGGGATCCCGCTTACCCCGATAATCAGTTGGCTTGATACACGCCCGGTAGACAGCGGATTAACTGCAGAGGATGCAGGATTTACAGAAGATGAAATCTATACTACAGTCGGCTGGCCGTTTACCCTGCAATTTCCGTTCGGCAGACTGCTCTGGATAAAACAGAAAACACCCGACCTCCTGTCCTCAAATAACCGGGTATGCATGAGTAATGATTATCTGGGTGAACTGATTACCGGTAACTGGGCGGTTGACAATTCAACTGCAACCACCTTCTATATGTATGACCAGCAGAAAATGAAAAAACATCTGCCATATATAACATCGGTCGGGCTGGAGCCGGGACAACTGCCTGAAGTACATCCTGTTGGGTATAAGCTGGGAAGTGTGACGCAAAAAGCTGCAGCAATAACTGGGCTTCAAGAAGCAACAGAGATTGTACTTGGCTCTTTCGATCATCCAGGTGCGGCTCGTGCCTTACAGCTCACCGCATCCTCCCAACTTATGCTTTCCTGCGGTACGTCCTGGGTAGGGTGCATGGTTCTTCCGGACCGGGAAACCGTACTTCGGAAAAGGATGCTTGTAGACCCCTATGAATCACGGAACGGGGGGAGTTGGTTTGGAATGTTCAGTCTTGTCAGTATCGGAAAATATTTTGATAACTGGGTAACTGAATTTATGAAATTTACTAATTTTTCCAAAGAAAACCTATTCAGAAAATTCGATTTACTGGCTATTAAGTGGGGAGAAGAAGATCCGGTCCCTATTATTGACCCAATTGAAAATCCGTTAACCCGAAGTTTGTTTAACAAATTATGCGGTAGTTGGAAAGTAAGCGCAATTGCCAGGGGAGTGCTTGAGGGAGTAGTTTTCCTAATGAAGAAATTGGTAATTGAAAAAGGCATAGAAATAGATACCCTTGCAGAGATCCTGCTTGTGGGTGGTCCTACAGAGAGTGACATTTGGCCTCAGATTATTGCGGATGTTTTTCAGAAAAAAGTAGTAATACGATTTGGAGAAACTGCCGGTGCAGTTGGGGCGGCTGTAATTGCGGCAAAAGGTGTGGGAACTGACCTGCGCCCCACGTGTGAACCAATTGAAATAATACCGAATAAACGAGTTGCT
>JAGLNY010000382.1 GCA_023139255.1 Spirochaetales bacterium | reverse complement strand
TAGAGATGAGTGAACTCATCAATAAAACCAATACGTTCAATAGTTCGATGTTTAACCTTTCCATTTTCACGATAGCCTTCAACATAGTACATGAGCGTTCTACCGTCTTTATTCTTGGGAGCTGTCTGAACAAACATAATAGGTTCCTCCTAACGATATTAGTATATCAGATATACAAAGACACAACAAGACACAACGCACAAATACTACGAATAAATATAAAAAAGACAAAAAAATAGACCCATAGTGGGCCTTGGATATCGATTTTCTTGATTATGCTTTATTTTCTAATGACAAAGACCGGATGGGGAATGTTATTTACATACGGTAAAGCTGCTGTTATAAGTTTTCTTTTCATTTTCATATCCAACAATATATAGATAACCATCCCTCTTTTCAATCCATTTTTTCAATAGATTGTAAGAGAATGCCGTCAAAACCTTGACTAGAGAGTATTATGGGTTTACCTTAAACAAAGAATGCTATTTTTGAGGAGGAGTTATGCTGGAACGTAACACCAATCCAACCCCGAAGCAGTTTACTTTACAACCGAAAATTATCATTATTATTATTGCGGCTATCATAGTGGTAATTCTTGGGTTAAGCAGCTTCTTCGTTGTTGACCAGACTGAAAAGAGTGTAGTTTTGCGGTTCGGGCAATATAATCGTATTGTCGGCGCTGGACTGCAGTGGAAACTTCCTTTTGGAATCGAGAGAAACTTGAATGTACCGACAGAAGTTGTTCAGAATTTAAATTTCGGTTTTCGTACTGAACAATCAGGCATAACGACAGTATATGCCAAGAGCGATTTCCCGGAAGAATCAGTGATGCTGACCGGGGATTTGAACATTGTGGATATCGAATGGACAATTCAGTATCGTATCAATGATCCGTATGCATGGCTTTTTAATGTCCAGGACCGGATTAAGACAATCCGGGACATAAGCCAGTCTGTAATTAATCAATTGGCCGGCGATACAGCCATCCTGGCTGTAATGGGACCTGAGCGAACAAATATAGAAGTTGAGGCTCAGCAAAGAATGCAGACCATATTTAATACATTTGGGCTTGGCATACGAGTTGTTACTATCAAACTGAAAAATATTATTCCACCGAAAGGAGATGTCCAGGATGCGTTTGAGGATGTAAACAAATCAGTCCAGGATATGAATCGCCTTATTAATGAGGGAAAACAGGCCTACAATAAGGAAATTCCGAAAGCCCAGGGAGAAGCACTCCAGCTTATCCAGATTGCTGAGGGATATTCTGCAGAGCGAATTAATGAAGCAATTGGTGATGTAGCCCGTTTTAACGCAGTTCGTGAAGCATACAAAACAGATCCTGACGTAACGACAACACGTTTGTACATAGAGACAATGGAAGATATACTCTCTTCCTCCTCTGCCGGTGATGTCACTATTATAGATAAAAAACTCGACAATTTCCTGCCGATAAAGAGTATAGGAACCCAGGGAATTGAAGTAACAGGTGGAGGAATAAACTAATGAAAAAACTTATAACTTCACTAATTATAATAGTTGTACTGGTTATCATCATATTTGTTCTGGGTCCGTTCTATATTCTTAATGAGGGAGAACAGGCTGTAATAACCAGGTTTGGTGCTGTTGTTAGTACACAGACAGAAGCCGGGTTGAAATTCAAGGTTCCATTTGTGGATACTGTGGTAAAATATTCCAAGAAAGTTCTTTCCTGGGATGGGGATGCCCAGAGAATCCCCACTAAGGAAAATCAGTTTATATGGGTAGATACCACTGCCAGATGGAAAATAGTTGACCCGTTAAAATTTTATAAAGCGGTAAATACTATTGATCAGGGCTATGCAAGGCTTGACGATGTTGTTGACTCAACTGTCCGGACAATTATCGCTGAAAACTTTCTCAGCGAGGCTGTCAGGAACTCTAATAAAATTAATGATGTTGTTATCACTGAACTGGTACCAACTGAGGGTCTTGAAGATGCTGATCAGCTGAGAAATCTCACCCAAATTAAAACACAGTCTGAGACTATATCAAAAGGCCGTGAGAAACTTTCGGAAGAGATGTTCATGCTGGCCGCTTACATCACCAAAGAAGAATACGGTATAGAGCTTCTTGATATACTCATCCGGCAAATAAGGTACTCTGACGATTTAACGGAAAGTGTATACGACCGTATGATTAAAGAGAGGAACCAGATAGCTGAGGCATACCGCTCCTATGGAGAAGGTAAAAAAGCTGAATGGTTAGGGAAACTGGAAAATGACCAGAAAAGAATACTTTCTGAGGCGTATGCAACTGCAGAACAAATTAAAGGTGCTGCAGATGCTAAAGCCACAAAAACATATGCTGATTCCTATTCAGCAGACCCGGTATTTTTCGAGTTCTGGAGAACACTTGAATCCTATAAAAAGGTTATAGCGCCTCTTGACAAGATTCTCTCTACTGACATGGAGTACTTTGATTATCTCTATTCAAAGGAAGGTGCAGAAGAATAGCATCTAATAGAGGTAACAGCCTTTAAGTTTGCTTACAATAATGCCGGGAACAGCCAGATAGATTTTATCTTGCATCCCGGCATTTTTTTTAAATAATCTTGATTATTGAAATTACCTCAAGTATCATAGCGTATGGATTACTGCACAAATTTGAAAGAACTTCTTACAAATGTCCCATATCGTAAAGTAAACGGATCTTTAGACCGGGAAATTTCCGGTCTTACTCATGATTCGCGAAAATGCCATAATGGATATATTTTCTTCGCAATATGTGGGATACATTTTAACGGCCATGATTTTATTGATGCTGCAATTACAAATGGCACTGCAGTGGTTGTGCATTCTTCACCCCTGAGTTTTTTTCAAGATGATATTACCTACATACAAACAGATTCAGTATATGAGTCAATATCCCGTATAAGCGCTGCCTTCTACAACAATCCCTCACATTCACTAAAGGTAATTGGTGTTACCGGTACTGATGGAAAAACCAGCACTTGTGATTTTATTTACCAGCTTCTTACCTGCACAAATAAAACTGCTGCACTCTTAAGCTCCGTATGGCAGGATAATGGGACAGGCAGGACTCGAAACCTCAGGCATATGACAACACCGGATGCTATTGAGATACAAAAATTCCTTCATGAGGCTGTTATTAACGGGTGTGAATATGCGGTGGTCGAAGCCAGTTCACACGGGCTCTCTGATCATTTCCGGCGATTAGAAGATGTATGTTTCACCATAAGTATTTGTACGGGTATCACTTCTGACCATATGGATTTTCATAAAACTCAAACATCCTACATTGACGCAAAAATGACCCTGTTCCGCCTCCTAAAGGGAAAAAACAGGCTGGCAATTATACCGGCAGATGCAGAATGGAACGATAAGGTCCTGGATATTGTCGGGCATAGTAAAAAAATCCATACTTGGATGGTTGTTGAACCCGGCTGCGAATTAACCCGTCATGCATCCCTGGTTCTCTCAATTTCAGAAATTAACAATACAGGTATGAATATAATTCTCTATTTCCGGGATACCCAATATCAAATTAAAGTGCCTTTTCTTTTCCCGGTTCAAGTAAGAAACCTGGCACCGGCACTGCTTACCCTCTTCTTAGTAACTGATGAAACATCTTCCCTTGTTATGAAGTGTCCTGAAAATCTGGAATCGATTCCGGGAAGATTTAATTTATTGGAACCTCCCGGGCAAGCAAGGATTTTGATTGATTTTGCCCATACTGCACATGCCTTTTCTACTATCTTCTCCAATGCGGCACTCATCTATCCTGGAAAAAAGTTTATTACTGTCTTCGGAAGTGCGGGATGCCGTGACACATCAAAAAGAGCTCTTATGGGTCGTATTGCTTCACGACATTGTGATATTATAATCTTAACAGATGAAGATCCAAGGGAAGAGGATTCATTGATTATACTTCAAGACATCCGCGCAGGTATCCCGAAAAATTATCAGGGAACCATCATCCTGCAACCAGATCGGAGAAAGGCATTGAAAACAGCACTCCAGTTAGCACGATTTGATGATATTATTTTTTGTTTAGGCAAAGGACATGAGACTTCCATTGAAAAAAACGGGAAAATATATCCCTGGAATGAAAAAAAGGTTATCCTGGAACTTATCAGTCTCAAGGAGGTGGATTAGATGAATAAACAGATACTCCTGATCTATGGGGGGAAATCCGGTGAGCATAAAGTATCATGTGTTTCCGCAGCCTCTATTTTCAGTGAACTTATTAATTTGGGGTATACTGTCTCCTGTATCGGGATTACAGAAGATAATATAATGTATATGCAGACCCCGGACATGCTTCGTAACAAAAAAAATGGTACATTATTTGCGGCTATCAAAGAAAATGAGGAAAACATAGTATCGGTAATTCCCGGAAAGGGATTCTATTGTATGGGGAACAAGCTTCCTGTTGATGTTATTTTCCCTGTTATACACGGATCGTATGGAGAAGACGGGCGTCTCCAGGGATTATTTGATTTTTTGCCAATTCCCTATATTGGTTGTAATTCTTTCAGCTCCTGTTTGGGTTTCTCAAAGTATTCAGCTAAAATTTTTTGGGAAAAATCCAATTTGCCTGTTGTTCCCTATCTACTGGTAAATGAAATCAACCCGGAAATAACGGATGAAATCAACAATAAATTTGTGTATCCTTTATTTGTTAAACCGGAAAGTTCCGGGTCTTCTCTTGGTGTCTCTAAAGTTTCACACCCCGAAGAACTTTATGCTGCCATGGTCTCTGCCATAAAAGTATCGGGAAGGATTCTGATAGAGCAGGCAATAGAAGGCCGCGAAATTGAGTGCAGTATCTTCGGGAGTAATGAAGATTACTTCATTTCAGATCCTGGAGAAATTATTACTAATCAGCAGTTCTATACCTACGAGGCTAAATATGGAAAAAAGCGTGAAACTACAATTATAGCGGCCCCTGCCGATCTCCCCGAAATACTTAAACAAGATGCTGCAAATCTAACTGTCAGGGCTTTTAATTCTATTTACTGTAATGGTTTAGCAAGAGTAGACATGTTTTTTGAATCAAGCACAGGGAAACTTTATTTAAATGAGATAAATACCAGTCCCGGATTTACTGACATCAGTATGTTTATAAAACTTGTTGAAGCCGGAGGAGTATCCTGGGGAACTCTTTTGGATAAATTGATTGCACTTGCTGAATCTGAATTTAGGGATTCTCAACTCCTGCAAACCAAAAAAGCAGGAGTGTAAAGTGGCTGTTCCCTGTTTTTTTCACGTTGATATGGATGCCTTTTATGCATCAATTGAGCAAATTGATAATCCGGAACTTCAAGGTAAGGCAGTTATTGTCGGCGGCACTTCTGTAAGGGGTGTTGTTTCTGCGTGTTCCTACGAAGCCCGCGTTTATGGGGTTCACTCCGCAATGCCCATCTTTCAGGCCAGGAAGTTATGTCCTGAAGGTTCCTTTCTCCCTGTCAGGATGACCAGATATCTCGAGATGAGTCGGTTCATTATGGAAATACTTCGAGAGTTTTCCCCTACAATCCAGCAAATTTCTATCGATGAGGGATTTCTGGACATGACAGGAACAGAACTACTTTTAGGATCACCGGAATTTGCAGCAACCAGGTTAAAACAGAAAGTTCATGAGAAAACAGGATTGACAATCTCGATTGGCATTGGTTCCTCTAAATTTATTGCAAAAATGGCCTCTGCATACGGCAAACCCAACGGACTCCTCCGGGTTCTCCCTGGAAAGGAGATCGCTTTTTTAGATTCATGTACAATTAGGGAAATATGGGGGATTGGGAAAAAAGCTGCAGCATCACTTGCTGATAAAGGAATCACTTCGGTAAAAAAGCTTCGTTCTTTTGATGAGGATACTTTGCGAAAGTTATTCGGGACTTCAGCAGGAACCTACTACTATAATGCCAGTCGCGGTATTGATCCGGGAATCTTCTCTGAAGCCCCAAAAAGCCGGTCAATAAGCAATGAAACAACTCTTCATACTGATGAATCTGATAGTGAGCTTATCAGACAGATTGTTTTTGATCTTAGTCACCAGGTTTATTTTAGGACACTAACTGAAGGGATAATCGGGAAAACTGCATATATTAAAATAAAATATGCTGATTTCAGTAGTGTTTCATCCCAAAAAACTTATGAGCAGCCATTTTTGTCTGCAGAAGAACTTTTTCATTCTGCCTGGGATCTTTTTTCTATCCGGTGGAATAAAAAACCTCTACGTCTCCTTGGAGTTGGTATCGGCTCAATTGTAAAACGGAATTCTCCTATGCAGACTGAGCTGTTTGAGACTGTCTATAGCAAAAAGCATGATTTAGAAAAGGCGATCCATTCTATGAAGGCATCCGGGATGCACTTAATTAAAGCATCTACACTCATGCATCAAATTGATAAAAAAGAAAAAAAGAAGTTATGATTCCCCTGCAAGAAGTAAGATTATTACAAAGACAATGGAAGTGATCAATGATTACATTGATTGGAAGTTTGTTAAAACAAACTTCACATAAGCACAGAAAGCGGAGTGTGCTACACGCACATGAGTATTTCGAGCATTTTTCTGACGCAGTATTTGTAAAAAGATTGCTTTTTGCAGGGAAATCAGTAATATTAGATTATGTCATTGCACATAGCCCTATTAGAGCCTGAAATCCCGCAAAATACGGGGAATATAGCACGCACCTGTGCTGCTGTAAATGCCTCACTGCACTTAATCGGTCCACTGGGATTTTCATTAAATGATAAATACCTAAAACGTGCAGGACTCGATTACTGGGATAAGTTAGATGTTTTTTTATATGAAAGTATTGAAGAATTTTTTAAGAAAATAGATTCACAATCTGTATTCATGTTCACTACAAAGGCAAAATGTCTTTATACTGAAAAAAATTATCCAGAAACAACTTATTTACTGTTTGGAAAGGAATCCCGCGGGCTGCCTGAAGAATTATTGATAAGCCATCAAAATAACACTGTAAGAATACCAATGGTAGAAGATGCACGGTCACTTAATCTCTCAAATACAGCAGCGGTAGCTGCGTATGAATATTACAGACAACATCAGTTTTCGGGATTACATCGCCTCGGAGAACTTCATCATCTTTCATGGCCGGATAATTGAACCTTTTTTCAATAATTGTAAATTTTACAAGAACCTCTACTGTTTAATCATCATAATTCATTGTAGAATAGATAAAATTATTTAGGAGGAGGTGAAAATGAAAAAAATTGGTTTTATAGGATGCGGGAATATGGGATCTTCAATGGCAAGGGCCTTCGCACTTTCTATAAAGGATATTGATCTCTACCTGTACGATACTGACTCAAATAAAAGTTCTCTGCTTGCTTCAGAACTTTCTGCAAATGCAGCACTTTCTGCACAGGTTTCAACATCAGTAGAATCACTTATAATGCAGACAGATATAACCTTTCTTGCTGTAAAACCCCAAATCCTACCTCAATTATACTCAGTATTAGCTAAAATAAAGAATAACCATTCATATATATCCATAGCAGCCGGTATTTCAATTGATAGCCTGTCCAAGGGACTTAATTCAAACCAGGTCATACGGTTTATGCCAAATATAGCTGCTTCAGTCTCAAAAGCGGTTACTGCTGTTGCATCTAATTCGAAAGCTGAAGAAAAATTTATCCAGGAAGCATTCAAGCTTGCGCAAGCCTGTGGAACAGCCTTTTCCCTTCCCGAAAAATTATTTCCTGCATTTATAGGAATATCCGGTTCAGCAATTGCATTTTTTTATCAATTTCTCCATGCGGTGGCTCTGGGTGGAACAAAAGAAGGGATTTCCTATTCCCAGTCACTTTCTATTGCATCCCAAACATTTTCAGGTGCAATTGAATTATTGCTTACATCAGGGAGCAGCCCGCAAGAATTGATTACAACTGTCACCTCAGCTGCAGGTACTACAATAGATGGTATTATCGCCCTTGAGGATGGAGGAATGAATGCAGCAGTCATAAAAGCTGTTAGTGCTGCATCCGGGAAAGCCCGGGATCTTGAGAATAGCTGAAATAAATAATGTGATAAAGGAACATACATGATAGACCTTAAAGAACTGAAACAAAGAAGAGATGAGATACACAACAATATAGTTGCCCGTAATATGCAGGTTAATATTGATAATGTTATTAAGCTGCAGGATAAAAGAGCATCCCTAATACAGAAAAATGATGATTTACGGATGCATAGAAACGATAACGCAAAAAAAATGAAGGGAAAGTTATCTTCAGAAGAGAGAGTTCCTCTCATACAGGAAGGTAAACGGCTGAAAGAGGTTATTGCTGAAGTAGAGAAGGAACTCATTGCTGTTGAGGCTGAATACTATACATCTGCTTCACAAATTCCTAATTATGCTCATCCGGCAGCTCCAGTAGGAAAAGAAGACAAGGATAATCTGGAATTGAAACGCAGTGGTTCTGTGCCGCAATTTGATTTTTCCGCAAAGGATCACGTTGTCCTGGGTACAGAGTTGGACTTAATCGATTTCGAGACAGCCGCAAAAGTTTCAGGGACGAAATTTTATTACTTGAAAAATGATGCAGTTATTCTGGACCTTGCTTTACAGCGATATGCAATGGATACTTTACGAAACCATGATTTCACCCTTACCATAACTCCTGATATTGCAAAGGAAGCTGTAGTTGAAGGGATAGGTTTCAATCCCCGAGGTGCTGAAAGCAATATTTATACCATTGAAAATACAGGCACATGTCTTGTAGGAACTGCTGAAATAACACTTGGCGGTTATTATTCCGGTAAGATTTTCAATCCTGAAGAGCTCCCGATAAAACTTGCAGGGCTTTCCCATTGTTTCAGGAGGGAAGCCGGTGCGGCAGGTCAATATTCAAAGGGACTTTACAGGGTTCATCAATTCACAAAGATAGAGATGTTTGTGTATGCCCTCCCTGAAGATTCAGAACGTATACATGAAGAACTCCTTGCAATTGAGGAAGAGATTTTTCAGGGTCTTGAAATTCCCTATCGCGTAGTAGACACCTGCACTGGCGATTT
>JAGLNY010000381.1 GCA_023139255.1 Spirochaetales bacterium | reverse complement strand
AATTCGATATCGAGGCCTGGATGCCGGGAAGAGGTGAATCTGGTGATTGGGGTGAAATAACAAGCGCCTCAAACTGTACCGATTATCAGGCCAGACGATTGGGTGTGCGGTACAGGGCAGATGGTAAAACCCGGTTTGTTCATATGCTGAATGGTACTGCAATAGCAATTTCACGTGCTTTGATTGCTTTATTGGAAAATTTTCAACAGGAAGACGGATCTATACGAATACCCAAAAACCTTGTACCATATACTGGCTTTGATGTTATACATGCAATGAAAAATTAATCCGGAACAGATATTCGGAGTTTAATAATGAAAAGTTCGGCTCTGCTAACAGATTTCTATGAACTTACCATGTCACAGGGGTGTTTTCTGCAAGAGAAAAACCCATCTGTTGTTTTTGATATGTTTTACAGATCACAACCATTTAACGGCGGTTATGCTGTTTTCTGCGGGCTGCATGATCTTATTGATATTATAGAAAACTTCCGTTTTTCAGCAGAAGACATAGCATATCTTGAATCTACAGGAATATTTAAAAGTTCATTCCTTGATTTTCTCAGTTCCTTTCAATTCAGCGGTGATATCTATGCGATGAATGAGGGTACAGTAATATTCCCCGGTGAGCCGCTTATCAGGGTACACAGTAGTTTGATTGAGGCACAACTAATTGAGAGTATCCTGCTTAATACGATAAATTTCCAAACTCTGATAGCTACAAAAATGTCTCATGTATATCATGCTTCAAAGTATGGTAAAGTTCTTGAATTCGGTCTTCGGAGAGCTCAGGGTGTGGATGGTGCCCTTTCAGCTTCAAGAGCGGCTTTTATCGGAGGTGCTTTTGCAACTTCGAACACACTTGCCGGTAAAATGTTCGGTATTCCTGTAAGCGGAACAATGGCTCACTCATGGGTTATGGCATTTGAGACAGAACTCGAATCGTTTCGTGTTTTTGCGAATATTTACCCGGACAACTGCAGCCTTATTATAGATACGTACGACACGCTAGGCTCAGGTATAGATAATGCCATCATCGTTGGAAAAGAAATGAAGGCAAAAGGGAAATCTATCGGAGTAAGACTTGACAGTGGTGATCTCAGTTATCTTAGCAGGAAAGTTCGTGACAGATTGAATGAAGCAGGTCTTGAAAATACCTCAATTATAGTCTCAAACGATTTGAATGAGGATATAATAAATTTACTTGTTTCAGACGATGCACCGATAGATGTCTGGGGAGTTGGAACCCATCTTGTTACTGGAGGGAACCAGTCATCAATGAACGGTGTATATAAACTTTCCGCAAAAATGCACTCTGACGGTTCTTTTATCCCTACGCTAAAGGTCTCCAATACTTTGCTTAAAACAACAGATCCCGGTATTAAACAAATTTATCGTTTTTATGACGCTCAACATAATGCCCTTGCAGATCTTATAACTCTGGATGATGAAAAAGTTGTTAGTGGGAAAAATTATACATTCCTTCATCCATTTATTGAAACTGACAGGTTTGTCCTGCATGCTGGTGAATATACAGATATTGAGCCGCTTCTTACTCTTAAGATCAAGAATGGAAAAAGGATGATCAGAAATCCCGGGCTTAAAGACATCCAAAAAGATGTTCAGGAAGAGCTGAAAACGCTCCATAAGTCATACAAGCGTTTAATTAATCCTCATGTATATAAAGTTTCTCTGTCACCAAAACTGAAATCAATGAAGAATTCACTAATCAGAAAGTTTAAATTTAGTGATGATGAAGAATAGTATTATTTTTTGCTTTTTTCCACGTACCTGACAATACCATCCACAATTGAAACAGCTAAACGTCTCTGGTAAGCAGGATCTATAAGAAGCAATAATTCATCATCAAATGACATGAATCCTGTTTCTATAAGAATTGATGCCATATAAGTCTGCTTCAGAACATAAAAAGCAGAATCTTTTATACCCCTGTTTCGTATATCCTCACCCATCCCTTCAACCAGAGATTCCTCAATACACTCCGCTAAAATAGAATCAGCTTCATCTAACTCTCTGTTTAATTCTTTATTTGTTTTATCAACTGATTTTATAATGGTTGATTCATTTATATCGGATGAATAAAAGTCATGGGTTATATAGGGATAAAGCCTCCACACCTCAAAACCATATGCGGCTATTATACCAGGAGCGGCATTTGCATGTATGGAGATAAATACTTTACTTGTACCCCATTCAGTTTCAACGGTATTGGCAAGGAAAGCCCGCTGCCAGAGAGATATGCTGGAATCATCGTTTCTCGTCATAACAACAGTAAACTCCGGGTAATCCTCCATAAGAATTTCAGAAACCATCTCTGCTATTGCCAAATTGATATCTTTCTCATAATAAACAGTAGTTGTGCCTTCTTTTGAGATTTCAGCAATAGCTCCCGGGTCATTACCTCCGTGCCCGGGATCAATAATAATTGTACCAAGAGGCTGCATGAAAAGCGGGTCAGCAAAAAGTGTTGAAACCATTATAGTATAAAGAACAAAAAAACTGAGTGCTGTCTTACTTATAAGAATTCTTCTAATCATACTTTTAGATCCTCTTCCGGAGCTTCCCAATTCTCGATTAATGTAAACAA
>JAGLNY010000380.1 GCA_023139255.1 Spirochaetales bacterium | reverse complement strand
ACACAAATCCACAAAAAATTGGTTTCGGATAATTCATAGAGAGTTATTTCTTCTTTCTTGTAGGAAATATACGTGCGCACGCAATAACTGGTTGGTCGAATGAGCATTATTTATAGTTGATATCATTACATGAGTATAATTGAACCTGCGAACTATTGTCCGTATCCCACTTTATATACTTTCATAATTTTATTTTTGCATAAAATAATGCGGTACTATCTTTAACTTTTCAAGAAATTTTCGTGGGAATCTACACCATGCGACCCTTGACAAAAACAGTTTATGTAATTACTATAATTACATAAAAAGAGTTGGAGGGGGGATTGATGCAGGCAAAATTAATTGATATAGGAAATTCAAAAGGACTAAGAATACCAAAAAATTTAATTAATAAATATCATTTACAGGCAAAACTTAACCTGGAAGAGAAAGCAGATGGTATCTTAATTAGGGCAGATATACCTGTACACAAGCTTTCTTGGGAAGAAACTTATCGGGATATGGGGAAATCAAAAGAATATTGGGGTGATTGGGATTTGACAGCAGCCGATGGGATTGATCTGTAATGATAATTAAGCGATATGAGGTTTATTACGCAAATTTAAGCCCATCTATAGGGAGTGAGATCCAAAAAATAAGGCCCGTAGTTGTTGTTAGTAAGACAGAGATGAACAAATACCTTGATACTGTTGTAATTTGCCCTGCAACAACGAAGTTGCATACCCAGTGGAGAAGTCGTATTCAGTGTGTAATAGATACTAAGGATGCAGAAATCGCAGTGGATCAAATAAGAACTATTAGTAAGAAAAGGATAAAGAATAAGATCGATACTATAAGTTCTGAAATTAATGCTCAACTGAGGGCACTGATAACAGAAATGTATGGAGAATGATTACTGTGCCAACCGTCAAAATACATAAACACACAGAAGAATCGAAAGAACATGGCCTCTGTATGCTTTAGATGCATGTTTAGGTGCAAATCCGATTGAAAAATTTTGCCCGGGTGCCTGGCACCTTGATAATAAGGTGCTGGGAAGACTGAAAACCTATATTCAATTGTTATTCAGGATGAGTACCTTAGCTAAGGTATCATACGTTGGGAAGTACAAACCTATTTACAGCACTCCTTCAAAACTGCAGGCGGAAATTATTGATGCTTTTAACCTGAAGTGGCCGGGTTCTTCCTAACATGTTATAATTTGGGGAGGAATTTGGGATATAACAATAGTTCAAATCCGTTTTTCTACAATAATGATAATAGTAGCCGGCTGGATTGTCAATGTTCAAAATAATGTTTTCAGGTATAAATAGTGGGTTTTCGGCGGTACCAGGTGCCGTCGTCCCTGATACTCTAACCAATTCCCGAACCAGGCACCTCAAAACCCAAACACCCAGAAAGTTTAGGGAAATGTTGATTTTACATGCTAAAAATGTATAAAATTACGAAAATTATATTGGGTTATTTTGCTTTTTAATAAGGCTTTTAATTCCACATATACATAGTTGTTACCTCCTTTGCTTTTGGATAATCCTGTAAGGAAAATAATGATGGGAACTACCTATCATTGGGAATATTCTTTTCCGGCCTATTGAGTTTATAATTATACCGTGTAGGACGAAGTACGGTAAAACAGCACAACTGGGGTGGTAGAGAAATCAATGGCAATAGTCATACAAAGCTTGGGAATCATGGGACTTGAATGCTATGTAGTAGATGTGGAAGTAGCCGTATTAAACGGCATAGCAACCATGAATATTGTTGGCTTGGGCGATGCAGCGGTGAAAGAGTCCAAAGATAGAATAGAAGCATGCATAAGTCTGCTGCAGTATGAATTTCCCTGTAAAAAAATTATCGTAAACCTCTCCCCATCAGAAATAAAGAAAAGCGGCACCTATTTTGATCTCGCAATGCTTATCGGGCTCCTGGTTGAGTCAGAACAGATTATCCCGGAAGGTATTATCCTCTCAGACTACATATTCCTTGGTGAGATCAGTACCACAGGAAAACTCAAAAGTTTTTCCGGTGCATTGCCCATGGTTATTGAAGCGAAGAAAAAGGGGTATAAAAACATTATCATACCCGCTGATTGTATAACAGAAGTCTCACGGGTACATGGCATCAATTTCTACACATTTGCGGATGTCTACCACGTAATAGCCTATCTGGAAAAAAGATACCATGCAGCACCAAACCGAAACAGGACAATAGCCGGGGAAAAAGAAAAAAGGAAAGAGCTGCTCAACTTTTCAGATGTGAAGGGACATGCAGAAATCCTGCCCTATATAGCGGCAGCAGTTGCCGGTAACCATAACCTGCTCATGATAGGAGCCCCCGGGTGTGGAAAATCAATGATCGCAAAAAGA
>JAGLNY010000038.1 GCA_023139255.1 Spirochaetales bacterium | reverse complement strand
GGCACGATGGAATGCTCTATTCTTTGCCATCCCGGGAATTGATTGCTGACAGTGTGGAATATATGTGTAATGCCCATAAAATTGACGCTTTAATCTGTATCAGCAACTGCGACAAAATCACACCCGGAATGCTGATGGCTGCCATGCGTCTAAACATTCCGGCAATATTTGTTTCCGGCGGACCCATGGAAGCAGGTGTAATCGGTGACAAGAAATATGATCTGGTTGACGCCATGGTCTTAAGTGCCGATGAATCGATTTCTGATGAAGAGATAGAAAAAATTGAATATGCTGCTTGTCCCACCTGCGGATCCTGTTCCGGAATGTTTACTGCCAATTCGATGAACTGCCTCAATGAGGCTCTTGGTCTGGCCCTGCCTGGAAATGGTACTGTAGTCGCCACGCATGTAAACAGGATGAAACTTTTTGAAGAAGCAGCTCTTAAAATAGTGGGTATGGCAGAAAGTTATTACTTTAAAGGTGACGAGTCAGTCCTGCCCCGATCTATTGGTACAAGAACCGCCTTTTTGAATGCAATGACCCTTGATATCGCTATGGGGGGGTCGACCAACACGGTTCTGCATTTACTAGCCATCGCCAGTGAGGCTGGTGTAGATTTTACCATGGCTGACATTGATGCGCTCTCGCGAAAAACACCCTGTCTTTGTAAAGTAGCTCCCAGTTCCCATTATCATGTCGAAGATGTTAATCGTGCCGGTGGAATAATGGGAATTATGGCGGAACTTGACCGTGGAGGGTTGATAGATACAGAAGTTTACCGTGTTGATGGATTAACTCTGAGACAGGCGCTTGTGAAATGGGATATTATAGATCCGCAGGCGACGATGGAGTGTGTTGAATTATATAAGAGTGCCCCCGGTGGAGGCAGCCGTAACCTGAAAATGGCCAGCCATAACAACTATTATAACGAGCTTGATATTGACCGGGAAAATGGTTGTGTCCGCAATTTTGCTCACAGTTACTCTCCGGACGGCGGACTAGCTGTTTTGTTCGGGAATATTGCTGAAAAGGGATGTATTATTAAAACCGCCGGTGTTGATTCTTCAATCCATAAGTTTACCGGACCGGCAAGGGTATTCAATTCTCAGGATTCTGCCTGTGAGGGTATACTGGACGGTACTGTAATAAAAGGCGACGTAATAATAATCCGTTACGAAGGACCCAAAGGGGGTCCGGGAATGCAGGAAATGCTCTATCCCACCTCCTATATTAAATCACGTCATCTGGGTAAAGAGTGCGCCCTGATAACCGATGGACGTTTCTCAGGTGGTACATCCGGATTATCCATCGGCCACGTTTCTCCCGAAGCAGCCGCAGGAGGAGCCATTGCCCTGATTCAGGAAGGCGACCTGATTGCTATAGATATACCGGCCCGCTCCATCGAACTGAAAGTCAGTGGCCAGGAATTGGCGAATCGGAAAAAAACAGAAGAAGCAAAAGGGAAAGCAGCTTTTACTCCCCGGGGACGCGGCCGAAAAGTTTCTGTAGCCCTACGGGCGTATGCACTATTTGCAGCCTCTGCTGACAAGGGTGCCGTGCGGGAACTTCCTGAGGGTGCCTGACACAGGAATCTTCCTTTGAGAGCACGAATCAG
>JAGLNY010000379.1 GCA_023139255.1 Spirochaetales bacterium | reverse complement strand
AGAAAAACTTTTGAAAAATGTTTCACTTGTTCCCTCCTCAATTAACAATTATCTTTATTCACTCGAACAAAACAACTATACCATAAAAATAATGAGCCGTACACATTAATTTAACATATTCAAGATCAATTTTATTAAAAAATGATTTATTAAATTATAAAATGCATGGATATCCCAGAGTGAAGTGATAATGTAAAAAAAGTGATTCATAAACTATTATATTTATATAAAAATATTTTCAGGAAGATAGTTACAATAAAAGTAAAAAAAACAGCAATTATTTTTATCTTAAAAGAAAGATGAATGCAAAAGAAGTTATATTTTACAATATTATTGATTACTGTAAAAACTATCAAATTATTTTTTATCAATCCTATAGACCTATAAACCCAAAATCCTTCCCAATTTATTATGGCTGGCTACTTGTTCCTATGGCTGCTATCGGAGTATTTATGAGCATGCCCGGGCAAACTGCCGGATTCAGTGCATTTACTGAACCATTAATGAAGCTTGCTGGATTTTCTCGAACACAGCTGACATTGGTTTATTTGATTGGAACAATCACCAGTGGATTTCTACTGCCTATGATGGGTACTCTCCTCGATCGGTGGGGGAGTAGGAATATGATGATATTTTCCTCTGTCATGATGGGGATCACCCTGTTTTGGCTGAGTTATCTTGATCGTATTGCGGCGTTGTTCCAGTTTCTTCCCTCTTTAATCGTCTATCTGATATTGATAACTATTGGGATTTTTTCATTGCGTTTTTTTGGACAGGGTCTATTAACAATCACGGCAAATACCATGATAAGGAAATGGTTTGATAAAAAGCGCGGCAGGACCATTGCTATAATGGGGGTGGTAAACAGTATAGCATTTTCTTCAACTCCGGCAATCATGGCAGCATTTGTTACTATGCTTGCATGGAATGGTGCATGGAGGGTCATGTCACTAGTTATAGGTGTTGGCATGGGATTGATTGCCTGGATTTTCTATCGTAATACTCCTGAAGAGTGCTGGTTGGTTGTGGATGGAGCAGATCTCAGAATAACACCTGTATTAACTGAATCAGAACTGAGAAATAAGCGTGAAAATACGTATGAGAATGGAAGCAGGGAAAAGGGGGTGTACGGTCTTACCAGGGGACAGGCTATCAGAACCCGTTCTTTCTGGGCTATAGTATTGGTTCTCTCAACCAATGCACTGGTAATAACAGGTCTCACATTTCATATACAGGCGATTGGAATGCAGGCAGGATTATCTTTGACGAAAGCTGTTGCAATGTTTATTCCGGTTTCGTTTATTGTAGTCCCGGTAAGTTTTCTTTCAGCTATGCTGTCAGACCGCATTCATTCATGCACGTTGGTTTGTTTATTTGATGGCTGGGAGCCAATGTATATCATATACTGCAATTTATTTTCTCAATACTTCTATTGGATATGTTGTATCCATAATTTTCCTGGGAATTTCAGGTGGGCTGATGGGACCTACACAGACGGCTATAATTCCAAAAATTTTCGGCAGACTTCATCTGGGCAGCTTGAATGGGATTATTACTTCAACCATGGTCAGAATGAGTGCCCTGGGACCTATGCTTCTCTCAATGGTTAATGATATTACAGGATCTTTACGTACTGGTGTAACACTTATGATTGTGTTTCCAGTCGTTACATTAGTATTCTCATTCAGAATGCCCGAACGATTTGTTGATTAGATGTTTTGTGCTCATAAAAAAACCCAACAAAAGTTGGGTCGTATAATATATACTATTATTAGTTGTACTTAGCTCCCCCGGACGGACTCGAACCGCCGACCTAGTGATTAACAGTCACCCGCTCTACCAACTGAGCTACAGGGGAATGAATGCCAATGAATAACGTAATCTGTTATACACTGATCGAATGACAATTTACACAAATAGAGTATGATTGTCAATAAATTATTAAAGATTTCCCATTTACAACAAATCATTTATAAAAAAAAATATCTAAGCAAATACTTTTTATAAAAATTATTGTTTATATACAGCCCAGGTTGTACTTATAATAGTTTCTATTGAACTGTATTTCGGTTTCCATCCAAGAAGTTTTTTAGCTTTGGAGGAAGATGCTATAAGGCCAGCTGGATCCCCGGGTCTTCTTGCGGTAATTTCAGCCGGTATTTCCCTGCCTGAAACTTTTCTTGACTCATTAAGAATCTCAAGGACACTGAGACCATGTTCACTTCCAAGATTAACCGTGAGGTTTTTGTTTTTAGAAACAATATAATCTACCGCTTTTACATGTCCGTCTGCCAGATCAGAAACATGGATATAATCCCTAACGCCGGTGCCATCCCTCGTATCATAGTCATTGCCGAAAATCTTTAATAATTTTCTTTTTCCCAAAGCAGCTTCCATGACAACAGGAATCAGGTTAGCGGGATCCCGCTCTATGCCGGTCATTCTTCCGTTAGAATCATATCCTGCTGCATTAAAGTATCGTAAAGAGGCATAATTTAATCCTTTAAGATTACTATACCACTCAAGGTGCCGTTCGATAGCCAGTTTTGTATATCCGTAATAATTTTCCGGGTTTGTGGGATGCTTCTCATCAATTGGTATGTATGCCGGTTCACCATAAACGGCGGCTGAGGATGAAAGTACAAAATTTTTAATGTTATGTTTGATGCAGCCAATGATAATATTGAGTGATCCGGTGATATTATTAATTGAATATTTTTCAGGATTTGTCATAGATTCACCTGCAGCTTTAAATGCAGCAAGGTGCACAACAGCATCCCAGCCTATCGACAACACTTCACCAAGCCGGGCAGCATCAAGAATATCCCCCTGATAAAATGTTGATTCCGGTAGAATGTTTTTCATAAAACCTGAAGAAAGATTATCATAAATACCAACTGAATCACCGCGTTCGATAAAATCCAGGGCAACATGCGTTCCAATATAACCAGCGCCGCCTAAAAGTAAAACTCTCATCATTATATCCTTGTTTAATCTATGCATAGATTTGAAGTTATTGATTTGTTTATATGCAAATCAATAACTTCTGTTTTATTCAAAATCTTTGAGAACTGTCTTAATTTCTGCCAAATACTTTTCAAGCTTTTCCTGTGTTTTCGCCTCTGCCACAAGACGTAAATAGGGTTCAGTATTCGAAAGCCTGACATTGAACCACCAGTCCTCAAATTCAATTCTATATCCATCAAAATCAAGTATTTTTTCAACCTTGTATCTTTCTGTAAAAATGGATTTAAGCGTTTCCATTGCTTCCTGCTTCAGGGCAATCCTGAAGTTTATTTCACCTGAAGCCGCATATGAAATTATTGAGTCGATATAGGAGGAAAAAGTAATACCTTTTCTTTTCAAATCCCCGGCAACCTGGAGAACTATGAGTGAGGCCAGCATTCCTGAGTCACAATAGAAAAAATCCCTGAAATAGTAATGGCCGGACAGCTCACCGCCGAAAATAGCATCAAGCTCGCGTAATTTGATTTTTGCAAATGAATGCCCAACTTTCCAGGTATTAACCTTAGCCCCTAATTTTTCAAGATGTTCTGTTGTGGATCGGGATGTACGTATATCCTGATGTACCCATCCGGTCTCATTTTTAAGTAAATAATCACCAAGAACTGCAGTAATAATATCCGGCTGGATAAATCTCCCTTTTTCATCAACAAACATAACCCTGTCAGCGTCACCGTCGAAAATAATACCGAGGTCACTTTTGTTAGCGATTACAGCCTCTTTTAAGGGTATAACGTTTTCCTCTTCAAGTGGATTTGGTTCATGGTTGGGAAAAGTCCCGTCCAGTACATCAAATAAGTAATTTGGTGAATTGCCAAGAAGATCCTTTATGAGAAGGATTGCCATTCCGTTCGAGCAGTCGATTGTCAGATTGAGGGTATTGTTTTCCGGTACATATTTTTTTAGGAAAGTCAGGTAATCCGGTTTGATATCGATTTTTTGAACAGAGCCTTTATGTTCTTTTGCTACCGGGACTACTTCCATCGTTAGAAACATATTTTCAAGTTCTTTAAGACCGGAATCAGCTCCAACCGGAAGTGAATTGGTTTTTGAAATTTTAAGGCCATTATATTCTTTAGGGTTATGACTAGCGGTTATTTGGACGGAACCATCAAAACCAAGTTTGGATGTAGCAAAATAAACCATAGGGGTTGTAGCAAGGCCGATTGAGACAGCATCAGCGCCAGCATCATTTATTCCTTCACATAAAGAAGAAAATACTTCTTCAGATGTAGTCCTGACATCCCGGCCTATAAGAATCCTGTCAGTATTAAGGAGTTTTGGTATAAAAAACCCAATTTTGTAAACATCTTCTTTATTAAAATCCTTGTTGTATACACCTCTGATGTCATATGCTTTAAATGCATTCATTGTAACTCCTTCGTAATAGCATCCATGAACGTGTTATCATCAATAACCTCCAGCAGCAAACCCGGTTTCCCGGTTCTTGATAGATAAACAGCTGTCTGGAATAGTTTCTTTTTCAGCCCATTTACAGGCCTCAGTTGGGATTCGGATTTTTTTCCGCCAACAACTGCTTTAGCTGAAGCAATTTTAACAGAAAAAAAAGTTTTGATTGAGTTTATATCAATACTTGTTTTATATTTCTTGTAAGATCTTGTTTTTTTTAAAGGGATCAGGCTGAATAGTCCTCCCTGCTTCTCAAAATCCTCAAAATATAGTGTGTCGTTAATAATATACAGTAATCCACCCAGATTAATATTTTTTTCATTGGTGAATCCAATAAGGACAGCATAAGTTTTAAAAATGATTTTACCGCCGTTTTCCTGTTCCAGGGAGTGAAGAAATTCTTTTGTATCCTGATCCATTAATATCCCTCTGCAATATTTGATAATCTGCAAAATCCGGATCTGATTTTTCATCAATAGAAACCGTATGCAAACAAAAAGAATAGCGTACTTGCTGGTAAAAAATCCTCAATATTGTACATTTAACACAACATCATATATAATCAATATAGTAAATGATAAAAGAAAAAAAGGCAAATATATGAGCTATTTATTGAAAGATTTTGGAAAGCTGCTTAAAAGAAACTATCAGGAACTTCGGAAATTGTATGCACCTGAAGCAACAAACTGTATGCGTGTATATGACCAGAACATTCAGGAGCTGCCTGTTACAGTAGATCTTTATAAGGATTCTATTCTTATAACTGATTATGGAGTTATAGCTGATGATGAAAAAGTTAATCCTGAATCTCTCTGTAGTGCAGCAGCTTCGATGATGTATTTCAATAGGGATGCTGTGAATTATAAATTCAGGAACAAACTGCAAAATCATCAGCAGCATGAAAAATCGAATGAACCTCCAAAACAGGTTGTTGTGTCAGAAAATGGGTTACGTTTTTTAGTTGATCTTAATCAATACAGCGATACTGGTCTTTTTCTCGATCACTCTGTTACACGTGAGCTTGTCATGCAGGAATCTGCACAAAAATCTATTCTTAATCTTTTCTGTTATACCGGTTCATTTAGTGTGTATGCAGCTGCAGGCTGGGCAAAGGAGATTGTTTCTGTTGATTTGTCCGGGACATATCTAAAATGGGCAAAGAAAAACATGGAACTAAACTCACTGGTAAAAGATACATTTCGTTTTATTCAGGATGATTGCAAAAGCTTTCTTGGATTAGCCGAAAAGCAGAAAGAAAGATATGATTTAATAATTCTTGACCCGCCAAGTTTCTCGAACAGCAGAAAAACAGACCTGACCTTCAATATCCAGAGAGATCATTCAGCGTATATTAGACAATGCAGCCGGCTTTTAAATAAAAACGGATCATTGCTGTTTTCTACAAATCTCAGCACATTCAAATTAGAGAGACACCTTTTTAGGGAACTTGCAGTAAAAGACATAACCTATGAGACAATCCCCCCTGGTTATTCACGAAAAAGATTGCCACATAAGTGTTGGATTATAAGGAAACAGTAGTTCAACCACTATTCTTTCTATATTATTCCCATTTTTTTCTTAAGCTTATCCCATGAATCCCTTAATGGAATCGTTCTATTAAATACCGGATATTCAGGATTTGAATCAATTGAGTCAATACAGAAATAGCCGGTTCTAAAAAATTGAACATGCTGTTCATGTGTTAAGTTTCTTACACTGCTTTCTACTTTGCAGCCTTTGAGGATCTTAATTGAATCTGAGTTAATATCATCAAGAATATTGCCGGTGGTTTTCCCGGGATTTTCAGCAGTAAATAAACGGTCATATAGACGTACTTCACAATCAGCAGCATGTTCTGCACTTACCCAATGACTTGTTCCCCTGACTTTTCTTCCATCAGGAGTACTTCCTCCTTTTGATTCAGGATCATATGAGCAGTGAATCTCAGTAATCTTATCTCCGGCTTTTATTACATTTGTGCAGGTAATATAATACGCATGTTTTAAACGAATCTCTTTCCCGGGTGAAAGTCTGAAATATTTCTTAGGCGGATTTTCCATAAAGTCATCTTTCTCAATATAGAGAATTCTTGAGAATGGCATTTTCCTTGATCCGGCACTTGGGTCTTCAGGATTATTCTCTGCTTCAAACCATTCTGTAGAATTTTCAGGGTAATTATCAATCACCACTTTAATTGGGTCCAGGACAGCCATAATTCTGAGCGATCTTTTGTTCAGGTCTTCACGCACACAATGATCCAAAAGTGCATAATCAACAGTACTATTTGCTTTTGAGATACCAATTTTTCCGGTAAAATCGCGTATTGATTCAGGTGAGAAACCGCGCCTGCGTAAACCGGATAGAGTAGGCATTCTTGGGTCATCCCAGCCTGAAACATATCCATCCTGAACGAGTTTAAGCAAAATTCTCTTGCTCATAACTGTGTAAGTAAGGTTTAGCCTGGCAAATTCATATTGATGAGGTCTGGAATCCAATCCGGAATTTTCTACAACCCAGTCATAAAGCGGTCGGTGATCCTCAAATTCTAAAGAACAGAGAGAATGGGTTATCCTCTCAACAGCATCGGAAATAGGATGTGTGAAATCATACATGGGATAAATACTCCAAATGTCACCTGTTCTGTGATGGTCAATTTTTTTGATTCGGAAAAGAGTAGGGTCACGCATATTAAGATTTGGCGATTTCATATCAATTTTTGCCCGTAGAATCAATTTGCCGTCAGGATATTTCCCGTCTTTCATTTCCTCAAAAAGTTTCAGGTTTTCATCAATGGGTCGCTCTCTGTCAGGACTGTTTGTCCCGGGTTGTGTAAGGGTCCCGCGAAATTCGCGTACCTGTTCTGGTGTGAGACTGTCAACATAGGCTTTTCCCATTTTTATAAGATTAACCGCTATTTCATAGATTTTAGTAAAATAATCTGAAGCGAAATACTCATGTGGTTCCCAGTGATATCCTAACCAGGCAATATCCCGCTTAATAGACTCAATATACTCAATTTCTTCTTTGGCAGGATTTGTATCATCAAAGCGAAGATGGCAAACCCCATTATACTTTTTTGCCAGTTCGAAATTCAGGCAGAATGCCTTAGCGTGGCCGATATGAAGATATCCGTTTGGTTC
>JAGLNY010000378.1 GCA_023139255.1 Spirochaetales bacterium | reverse complement strand
GATGCTGCCTTTAATATCTCTTTTTTCATCTCCTGCGCTGCCAGAAGGGAAGCGCTTCCGGAAAAGTATGTCCCGCTGGAAGCATATGCTCCGGTATCGAATGGTGTATTATCTGTATCCCCGGATAATATGGAAACATTGGTCATATCTGTCTGAAGAACCTCCGAAGCCATCTTTACACTTACAGTATCCAGACCCGTACCAAGATCCGCTCCTCCGGAAAAGAGCATAAAGGTACCATCACCAAGCATTTTAATTGTAGCATTTGATTGATCCAGTCCCGGAAGACCTGAACCCTGCTGGATAATTACAACACCCTTACCAATCTTAACATCAGGGTCATCAGAGACCTCTTTTTTACCCCACTCGATCATCCCGGTACCCTCTTTAAGAGCAGGACCAAGGCCACAACTTACTGCAGGTGCAGCAACTCCTTCACGTCCCTCACCAAGACATTTCAGGATCTCAAGCATCGATCCCTCATGGACCCTGTTTAATTCAAGGAATTCCTTAGGGTCCATACCAAGCTCTTCAGCCATCTCTGCTGCCGCCATCTGCATGGCATATGAACCTTTCGGTGCACCATACCCCTGATAGGCACCTGTTGGGGAAGCATTCGTATAGTAGACATTTACATCAAACTTAAAATTATCACACAAAAATAAAGGCAGAGACTTTGAGCAGGCATTCATGGGAACTGTCAGACAATGATTTCCAGTGGGACCGGTATTTGCCTTAACATCCATGTAGACACCCGTGAGTGTACCATCCCGCTTAGCCCCAAGTTTTACTGAAATCCGCATCGGGTGCCGTGTACTATTGGCAATGAATTCCTGCTCCCGCGTAAATCGATATAATACAGACCTGCCTGTTTTATATGCCGCATAGCCTGCAACATCTTCCAGTAATATATCCTGTTTTGACCCGTACCCGCCGCCAACGCGCTCCTTGATGACCTGCACACGGTTCTCACTTATTCCGCAGGCAGTTGCGACTATTCTCCGTAAATGCCATGGAACCTGAGTGGATGCATGAATAATAAGCCTTTCCCCGCTCATTTTAGCATAAACAATATGGGTCTCAAGCGGCGTACATTGAACTTGTGAAGTATTGTATTCACGATCAATAATTACATCGGCTTGCAAAAACCCTTTATCGATATCGCCAATCCCCCCCGATACTGATGCAGCAATATTCTTATGGGGATTCCCATGGATGGGAAATTGATAGATCACCTTCCCATCACGTTCATCTGCAGATGCATTGTATTCCTGCAGATTTTCCGGAGCCCCTGAAACATACTCAACAATACTGTTATGAATAATTGGTGCATTCTCCTGCATTGCATCATCAATTGAAAGAACCGGTTTCAGTACTTCATACGTTACTGTGATCAAGTCCGCCGCAAGTTTTGCCGATTCATCGTTTTCGGCTATAATTGCCGCTACACGATCCCCGACATGCCGTAATTTCCTGTTAAACATTCTTCTGTCATACGGTGACGGCTCAGGAAATCCCTGGCCTGCCTGTCCGTAATAAGTATCCGGACAATTTTCATGGGTAATAATATCAACTATCCCCTCAACTGAGAGGGCGTTTGAAATATCGATAGTTTTAATATATGCGTGTGCATAAGGGCTCGTTATCATTTTCAGGATACAGGCTTGAGGTTCAACCATGTCTTCAACATATGCTTTCCAACCGGCAACGAGCATTCTCCCGTCGATTTTTGGTTTCACTTTTCCTACAAATTTCAATTTATCCCGAAACTCAGGTATTCTATCACCTTGATACTCTGTGTTTTGAATTCTTGATTTTGCCAATTCAACGGCATTAAAAAACTGTTTATATCCGGTAGCCCTGTTGAATAATCCTGAAAGGGCATCCCTAATATCATCCTTTGATGGATCCGGTATCTTTTGAAGAAGATCAGTAATAAGCAGTGCTGCAGCAGGAGCATTATATGCAGATTGTACTACACCAGCATCAACCATAGCCTGCTGCACAACCGTTATTTCTCTTCCCTTTGCCAGTCCATCCGGGGTACGTATGGATTTTCCATCTATCTGGCCGGGTAAAAGCAATGAAGCATATTTCGGGATTCCATCAACAAGTATTGTATCACTTCCTGCAAACCCCTCCCCGTCATCACTATTCCTGACAGCAATATAGCCTGCATTTTTTAATATTTTCTGTACAGAATCCCCGGGATTGCAAATCAGGGTTTTATTACTATTATTAATTCTGCATAAAATTTTCATCTGATTTCTCCTTAAAATCTGCCGGCCGCAGTTTGACACTCTATAAAAAAGTGTGCAGCTGCAGTTCCTGCAAGATATTTTTTGTACGCCTCTGACCCGGTATAATCACTTACCGCTTTTGTCTCCCCGACAACAGCTTTCTCAAGTTCTTCAGCGGTTTGAATTACTCCATGAGCTACTGCCTCCTCTACTTTCTGAAGTCTGTATATACCATAGAAAGCTGTTCCAATGACTATTCGTAAATTATTCAATACTTTCTTTTGTTCAGAATAGTCCGCCCCAAACCCAATAACAATAGAGGGTGGAGCCTGAATACTCTTGCAAAATCTTTCAGAGGCAACAAATCGTTCCGGCTTATTTAGACAAATCCTTACAATAAGGGTATGTTGGAACATATTCCTATGCTCAATATATTCTCGAATTGGTACATTTTCCTCAATTATGGTACCGTCTTCAGATAGATCCGTAGTTATGAGACGGGCTTTCGCAGCAATAAGTACCGGCAGGAGGTATGAATCACTTCGCTGCAGAGCTGCATTTCCCCCAATAGTAGCCATATTCCTTAAAGTCCTGGATCCGGCATACCGTAAAGCTTTGCCCAAATATGACGGAATAAACTTACTTTCAAGAGCCTGTTGAAATGTCACACATGCACCAATTTCTATTCCGGATTCAGTACGTTTTATTTCTTGTAACCCAGCCTCACTGATATCAATAACAGATTTGTAACTACTTTGGGAATTCAGCCGGTTAATATCAGTCCCCCCGGCAAGAATCCCTGTATTTTCGTTATGACTGGTTAGAAAAGTTAAAATCTCTTTAACATCAGATGCTTTATAAAATGTATTAATCATATATTCCTCCTGATGCGGTTGAATTATGCCAAACCTGCTAATTTCAGAAGCCTTCCCGCTGCAAGGTTTCCTTTTTCGGCAAGTTTTACCTCATCAAAACCGGTAAGATGACCGTTGTCAACCACAACATGCCCATTAACAATGGTATATTGAGTTCCGTGATTGAATCCGGTAAACAAAAGTGCCGCAACCGGGTCTGAATGGCTTCCTGCATACTCAAAACCGCTAACATCAAAAATAGCCGCATCAGCATTAAAGCCCAATTCCAGCTTACCGGATTTAGTGAATTTTAATACTTTTGCCCCGTTTATTGTTGCCATTCCAAACACATCACCGGTACTTATTGCCCCACTTCCATACCGTACTCGTTGGAGCAGCAGAGCTGCCCTGGCTTCACCCAGCATATCTGAAGTATCATTAGATGCTGAACCATCTACAGCTAAAGAGACAGTAATACCCTCTGAAAGCATTTCATGAACCCTGCAAATCCCTGAACCCAGCCGCATATTTGATGAGGGGCAATGAGCTATCTGAGTCCCGGTTTCGGCAAGTACTTTTAACTCGCTATCATTGAAATGGATCCCATGAGCATACGAGACATCTTCACCAATAAATTCACACTCTTCCATTAAAGCCAGCGGTCTTTTACCATACATTTCCAAACAGAAATCATTTTCATCAAATGTTTCGGCTAGATGTGTATGAAGGCCAACTCCATATGTCCTGGCCAGCCTTGCTGATTCCTTCATCAGATCTTTTGTTACGCTGAATGGGCTGCAGGGCGCAAGAATTATTTTTCTCATCGCTGATGGTGATGGATCGTGATATTTCTCAATCACCCTCAAGCTATCATCCAGAATCTCTTTTTCAGAATGAACAACTGAATCAGGAGGAAGACCGCCGTCCTTTTTACTTAAGGACATTGAACCCCTTGTTGGACTGAAACGCATACCAAGGATCTCTGCAGCCTGGAACTGCAAATCCATAATATCTCCTGAAAATGCTGCCGGGTAGAGGTAATGATGGTCAGTTGTAGCAGTACATCCTGTTTTCAGGAGTTCCCCCATAGCAAGAAGAGAAGAATAATATACCTCATCAGCATCAATATATTTCCACACTTCATACAGGTAAATCAGCCAGTCAAACAGCTTTGCATTCTGTACAGCAGGCAGGTTCCTGGTCAGGGTCTGGAAAAAATGGTGATGTGTATTAATCATACCTGGAATAACAACATGATGGGAGCAGTCAATAATCCTGCATTCCTCATGTAATGGAGTTTGTATATTTTTAGAAATCTCCGTTACTATGCCATCTGCCATGAGAAGATCCTGTCCGGTTAACGGTTCATTTTCAGCAGAAGTCAGTAAGCAGTATATGTTTTTCAGTAATATTTTCGACATTAGGATAATTCCTCCTTAACAATTCTGAAAAACTCCTTTATCAGGCTGCAGGTTGTGGATTTTCGATATTCGGCTGTTGATCTCTGATCATCTATAGGTACTATCAATTTCTCATATAACTGAAACAATTCATTCTCATAAGTAGAAAATTCTGTACGGCTCATTCCATACACAGATTTTTCCAGTTCAACAGAACGGACAACCACAGGGGCTACCGCCCCTAATGCCAGGCGCATATCAACAATCTTATTATGTTTCGTATATAATAAACCGGTACATGAAAGTTTACTCAGGGCATTAGCCTTTCTGGTACCGACCTTTTTATAGAAAGAGACAGCACTTTTTAATTCCGGAATACGGATTGCAGTCATCAACTCATTTGATCTCAGTTCTGTTACTCCGGGACCGGTAATAAAATCCGAAAGAGGCATACGTCTCATACTCTTTTCAGTTGCCAGTTCAACTTCTGCGTTTAGTGCATATAAAACACAGACAGCATCTCCTGCAGGGGATGCGTTACAGATGTTTCCCGCAAGGGTCCCCATGTTCCGCAGTGAAGGTGCTGCCATCTGACAGACTGCATCCCTTAAAACCTGATGAATCAATGGTGATTCACTCACTACGGATAATTCAGTCCCAGCCTTTATAACAACAGTATCCTGCTCAAGAGATACTCCTTTCAACTCATCAATAGTGCTAATGAACATCACGGGCCAGGGAAAGGCAGGAAGGGTTCCGGCAATACTTCTGTACCGCACCATAAGATCAGTCCCGCCGGCAATCGGGACTGCACCAGTTTCCTTTCGAATTCTTACAGCTTCTGTCAGTGTCCGGGGCATAAAACTTTTTACCATATCCCATCACCCCTTTTTGCTGCCAGCTGTATTCCGTTTATTATCATATTGTAACCGGTGCACCTGCAAAGGTTGCCGGATAAGGCTTTTCGTATCTGCATTTCGTCAGGTTTTGGAATTTCACGCAACAATGCAGCTGCAGCCATTACCATACCCGGGGTACAAAACCCGCATTGAACAGCACCACTTTCAGCAAATGAATCTATAATACATTTTCCTTCATCTGTATCCCTGATCCCCTCCAGTGTACTAATTTCTGTATCCTGTACTGATCCCATAGGGACAAGACAGGAATTTACCAGCTTCCCATTTTTTAGAACCGAACAGGCACCGCATTCTCCCTCCCCGCATCCCTCTTTTACTGCCGTAAGGCCAAGCTGCTCCCGCAGAATATCAAGAAGTCTGGAAGAAGGGTCTGTTATCACTTTTACTTTCCCGCCATTCAGCGTAAAAGATATATCCCGCATATTAATTCCGCCTTAAACTAAGTATATACTCCGGATTTACCGGAATACTTGAAATGTCTTTATCAATAGCTTTCTGGACTGCTGCTGCATAGGCTGCTGCAGCTCCATCAAAAACCAATTCCCCTAATCCTTTTGCACCAAATGGACCATGTTCATAAGGGTTTTCAACAAGATCACTTTGTATTGCAGGGAAATCCATCGTTGTAGGGATAATATAGTCCGCAAGGGTGTTCTGGTAAAATGCACCGTCTTTTATCACAAGTTTTTCCAAACTCCCATATCCCAGAGATTGAATTACCCCGCCATGAACCTGTCCATGCACTATCAGGTCATCAATGGGCACACCAACATCATGTACTGTCCATACACCCTTTGTATCAACTTCATTTGTGACAGGATCGACTTCTACTTCAACGGCACAAATTCCCCAGCCGTAAGCTGGATAGGCATCACCCTGAAAATTGGCACCATCCCATGTAACGCCATCCGGCTGAATATAATCTACCTCAGCAATTGATTCACCATCCAATAACCAATCATCAAGAAGTTTTTCTGCAGCTCTCTGCACCAGTTTCCCTACAACCATCATTGATCTGGAAGCAACTGTGGGACCTGAATTTGCTGAAATTGAAGTGTCTGGAGTTTCGTAGATTATATCAAGTAAAGGAATCCCCAATACCTTTGCCGCCACTTTCGAGCAGGTAGTCTGAAAACCCTGCCCCATCTCAACATTGGCAATATGGATACTAACCTGTTTATTACTATGCTTTATTAAACGGACTTTTGCTTTAATTATCTCTTTTTCGCCGTCCCCGGTAAATCCTCCGCCATGATTATAGAATGACATACTTATTGCCCGGTTGTTTCCCCGGC
>JAGLNY010000377.1 GCA_023139255.1 Spirochaetales bacterium | reverse complement strand
TTATGATTACACCATGGAAGGTAGATCGGAGACCGGAGACCGGAGACGGAAGGCGGGAGACGGAAAACAGGATCGCAGACGGTCTTTTGACTCCGGTTGCCTGTCTCCAGTCTGCCCGGGTTTATAAGGATGGTTCAGCAATGATTCTGCACAGGAGTTTTCGTATATTTTCGAAGACTGCACTTGTTATTATGATACTGATGCTCTTTACAGGATGCTCTACCTATTTTGAGGCACTTCGTGCAGAGATAGAGGGGTGGCCGTTATGGATAATTCAGACTCCTCCCGGCACTCTGCAGAATGTTTTTTTTGTTGGCATGGGTACAGATGTGAATGGTAATAAAATTACAGCACGGCAAAATGCAATTGAGGATATGCTGCAGAAGATCTCACAGTACCTTAAATATACTATTCCTGAAGAATACCGTCGCGAAATACTAACTACATACGCTATCAGAGAAATAGCCCTTCGTATTACAGACGAATACACTGAGGAGATAGAGGAAAATGGAATCCGCAGCTATCTTCTGGCAGAATCTGATAGAAAAATTGTCAGTAAGCTGATACGTGACAATCTTGAAATAACACGGGCGGCATCCCAGCTTATAGACCAGCCGGCCGGGCTTGCAGAGACAGCTTATTTCCGAAAAGATGATTTTTCTGCACTTGTACACTATATTGATGCTGCTGTTCAGGCTTATACATCTTCACTGGAAAATGCCGATGATCTCTATCAGGATATCATGCACAAAACCCTGAACATTTTAAGAAACCTTGTTATGCAGGAAGCAATTTCTAATCCCTCATCAGGAACGATCACCCTGCAAATAACCCGGGGAGATGGTCTGTTCGCACCGAAAATTCCAGGTATTACTCTCCGGACTGAATATCCAATAAAAAATTCTGCAGGAAAAACCCTGTATTCTGAACTTTTTATGACCACCGACAGCAATGGGGAAGCTTCCTTCAGTACGGATAATCCATATTTTAGAGGTCAGGGCATTGTCACTATCCATCTTGATATTAGTGATCTGATACAGAAGCTCGAAACGGTGACGGGGCCTGCTGATCCACTGCTGATGCAGTTGAAAGAGGAAGCGGCTAAATTTTTAATTGAGTTTCCCTTTTCTCTGGTTTCCTCAAGTGCGGGGGGTGAAGTTGTCTTCTCACTGCTTGAGTATGAATTAAATGGAACGTTGATCAATGGTCATCCAGGTATGGAAAGAATGGCAGAGGTTATGCTGGATGATGGTATTATGGCAAATTCCATATTCTTTGACGCACAGAACAGCGGGTATGATGATGATAATTCTGATGAAAGTATACTAATGAGAATCCGGGAGGAGTATGAGGGGTTAGTTTCAGTTGCTGTGTTTGGGATTGTCGGTATTTCGGGAATAGTACAAGGCAGCGGCGGTTATATAGCTTCTGCAAAAGGTAGTGTAAGGGCTGTGTACCTGGCGACAGGACTGGAGATAGACAGCAGCGGGGAACTGGTGGCTAATGGATATGGTTCCACAAAGGAAGCGGCAAAAACGACAGCACTGAGCCGGTTTGGGGAAATTGCGGCATCAAGGATCCTCAGTATACTTTTTTAACCGGAAATCGAGTTGGTTCTATTCGAAAAGTTCTAAAAGATTTTCCGGCTCATTGGATATTATTCCGGAAACTCCCATTTCAATCAGCTGTTTTGCATCAGAATAATCATCCACAACCCAGGTAATAATTGGATAGCCTCTTCTGGAATGATCTCGTTTAAATACAGATTCAGTTAACAGCAGGCGATACGGTTTCAGAATCGGGCATCCTGCTATATATCGGCCTGCCCCATGACGTAACAGAAGGGGAACTTCTGTAGTTTTCTGGTAAATTACAGCTGTTGGGATAGTATTTTTGGACAGCTTGCGAAACAGCCGGAGTTGAAAGGGATTGAATGATGAAACCATACAGACATTCTCAAGAGAAAATTTCCGTAGATGTTCCCATACTTTCTCAACAAGTCTATTATCAGCAACACTTCTCGATTTTATTTCAATATCATAGCGTAGTGAAGTGCCGTATCTATCGAACACCTCACAGAGCTGAGGAATACGCTCACCGGCGTAATCAGGGCTGAAGGAACTGCCGGCATCAAGTTCAAGGATTTTCCCGTACGGGGTCTCCTCAACCAGGCCGTCATATCCGGTAACCCTGTTAAGATTGTAATCGTGGGTTACGACAAGCTCCCCTGTTTCACAAATCTGTACATCCAGCTCAACTGCCGGGATTTTATTCTTAATACAAACATCGAATGCTGCCAGTGTATTCTCCGGAGCTTTTGTCGGGCAGCCCCTATGCCCGAAAAGCAGAGGTTGGGGGAGGGAGAAGAATGTGTAGATGTTTTTTGTCATGTTACTTTGCCATATCTTTGAGAAGTGCTATTTCATCACCCCAAATATCCGAATCAATCGTTTCAAGGATAAGTGGAACAGTATCAAAACGGGGATCTTTCATAAGAAGAGAAAATGTATCCAGACCAATATTTCCCTTACCAAGGCTATGATGGCGGTCGACTCTGCTGGAAAACTCACTTTTAGCGTCATTCAGGTGAGCCCCCATCAGTTTGTCGAAACCAACTATTGACCCAAACTGCTCCATGGTTGCCCCATAGGTTTCTTCATTACGGATATCATACCCTGCCGCAAAAATATGGCAGGTGTCAATGCATACACCAATCCGTTCTTTCTGCTGTACCAAATCAATAATCGCTGCAATTTCCTCGAAAGTCCTGCCGAGAGCAGATCCCTGCCCGGCTGTGGTCTCTATAACAGCGGATACTCCGTCTGTCTCAGCAAGTGCCTGGTTGAGCCCCTCAGCAACATACCGGATTGATTCGGAAGGATCAACAATCTTCATATGCGCTCCCGGATGGAAATTAAGACGATCCAGACCAAGAACCTGTACTCTCTGCATTTCATGAATAAATGAAGCAAGACTTCTTTTCCGCTTTTCCGGATCCGGATTACCCAGGTTAATGAGATAGCTGTCATGCGGAAGTACTTGAAAAGGTTCGTAACCGCAGAGTTCCATTTGCTCCCTGAATTGCTTGACATCTTCCGGGGTAAGGGGTTTTGACTGCCATTGCCGCTGATTTTTAGTAAAAAGAGCAAATGCCGTTGCCCCAATTTGCTTTGCATTAACAGGAGCATTGAATACCCCTCCAGCTGTACTTACATGTGCGCCGATATATTTCATGTAATCCTCCATTTATAGGGAGACAGAAGACCGGAGACCGGA
>JAGLNY010000376.1 GCA_023139255.1 Spirochaetales bacterium | reverse complement strand
GTTATGCCGCTGCCTTTAAGAACTTCCAGGACTGGTCTTCCAGCAGTGTTTCGGGGTTCCCGATCATCACTCATGCTAAAAATATCTCTATTTTTTCCCAAAATATAGGCATGTACAACATGTGAAGCATCGGGATGCTCTTTTTTTGTAAGTGAAATGATGTTTTTTGCCTGATCAGCGGACTCTATTGGGACAGCAATAGCAATAAATTTAGATTTCTTTATTACTATTTCTACCGAAATTGTATGTAATGGAATAAGCATAACTTAATAGTACCATGCATTAAATGTATATTTCAACTATGCATACCCAACAACCCAGGTTAATAATTAACAAGTTAATAAAAACAGGCAATTAATTTTATTGCTATGATAGCGAGGTCTCGATATACTCTTTATCTTAATGAAGGAAAATGAAAATAATGCAAAGGCAGTAACATTAGTGGTTCTCGCGATGGTGTTTTACGGGATTTCTTTTCCAGTAACAAAAGTTGCCCTGAAAGAGTATAATCCCGTAACCTTAATTACGTTACGACTTGTTGTTTCTTCATTTATATTAATGACGTGCAATGTGTTACTATATGGAAAACGTTCAATTCCACTTAAAAAAGATATCCCTCTGTTTCTTTCAATTGCCCTATTTCAACCCTTCCTCTATTTTCTTTTAGAGACTTATGGGCTGCGTTCAGTATCGGCTGCGGTGTCGTCATTAATTATTGCAACCATACCAGTTTTTACCCCGGTGATTTCCCGAGTATTTATACGGGAAAAACTAACGTTATTTAATTTTGCAGGGTTGGTTCTCTCTTTTGCCGGGGTATTTCTGCTGGTTGTTTTTTCTGATTCCAATACTGCGGAGAAAAGTTTTACTGTACAGGGATTACTTTTACTGTTTGGATCTGTATTTGCCGCAGTATTCTATACTATTATTGTTAAGAAAATACCTTATAAGTATTCTGCTCTGACGATAACTGCTGTCCAGAATACATTTGGATTGTTTTTCTTTATACCAGTGTTCTTATGCCTTGAAGCAAAGGACTTTTTAACAGTTGTACCGAGTACAAAAACAATAATTAGTATTGTTTTTCTGTCTGTGTTTGCTTCAAGTCTGGCTTTTATATTTCTTAATTATGGAATTCAAAAGCTTGGGCCGGCCCGGACAAATGGTTTTATAAATCTTGTTCCGGTTGTGACTGCGTTTGTATCATTTGTATTTTTCAAAGAGTATTTTTCGATCTTTAAAATTGCAGGAATGGCAGTTATTCTCGCTGGTGTTCTATTAGCGCAGATAAGGAGAGAAAATACTGACAAAATAAGCAGCAGTAAACATACAGAACCTATGCTGTAAGGTATGGTGTCGCTTTTTGTAAAAGGTGTTTTGGTATTTTAATCGAATCTAATGAGCTTATTGGAGTTGATTTTCTGTGTTTTACGATTCTTTTAACAATAACAGGTCCTAAACCGGGAACTCTCAACAGCTCTTCTTTTGAGCTGCGTTTAATGGAAACCGGAAAAAAATCGGGATGTGCATCTGCCCATTGCTGTTTTGGATCTTTGGAAAGATCCAGGTTTCCCTCTGAACCGAACTGGAAATCCTGATAAGTAAATCCGTAAGATCTCATAAGAAAATCACTTTGGTATAAACGGTGCTCCCGGATAAATATGTCATCGGGAGATTGTTGAATTACATTTTCCCCTGGGATATCCTGAATCCCTAAACCCTTCTGGTAGGCAGAAAAATAGATCCTGTTGAAATTCAGCCGGTCATATAATCCCCACATGTATTTTAATATTTCCTGATCAGGTTCATCTGAGGCTCCAACAATAAATTGTGTTGAAGTAGAAACTCTTTTGTATCGGGAGCCTTTTTCTGTTAAGGCACTGATAAGTTTGATCGGTTCAATAATATCAGTGGAATATTTTTTGTGAGATGAAAGTTTAGAAAAATATGCTTCTCCAGGGGTCTCTATATTTAAGGATACAGCAGACGACAAAGAAACAGCTTTTACAATTGCTGCGTTTGATGCTCCCGGAATAATTTTTAAATGTATATATCCCCTATATCGATATTTGTATCTGAGAATAGAGGCAGTATCGATGAGCAGCTGCATGGAATTATCGGCTTTATCAAGCAGACCGGAGCTGAGAAAAATACCAATAAGATTTTTTCTCCGGCAGAGATCTATAAAGAAGGCCGCAAGATTATCTGGAGAGATGCTTACACGTCGATTATTACCGTTAAGACGTAAAGGGCAGTATTTACAGTCACTGGTACAGGCGTTGGTTACCAGAGTTTTCAATAAAATACCGCTACCGCCGCCAGGAACGGTTATCGGATAGAGCCAGTTACCGTCTTTCCCCCTTTTACGGTGATCGTTATTGTTTTTTGTACCGCATGCGCAGGCAAGATCATATTGGGCATCCTGTGCAAGAAGGTTTAATTTATCTACCACATCCATAAGAACATGGTAACATACGTTAAGTAAATAAACAAGCAGCTTTGACTCAATTATCTTGTTTTGGTTACCCCTATCTTCGGACAATCTCCCTGGATGGGACATTTGGAACAGTGTGGGGAAACAGGTGTGCAAAGCTGCTGGCCGTATGAAACGAGCATTTCATTAAGGGGGATCCAGTATTTTCGCGGCATGATCTGTTCCAGTGCCTTTTCTGACTCTTCAGGAGTTTTTGTCTTAATCCAACCACACCTGTTTGATATCCGGTGAACATGAGTATCAACACAAATAGCATCAATTCCAAAACCAAGATTTAGAGTTAAATTGGCTGTTTTAACGCCTACACCTGGTAAAGCGAGCAGCAGCTCTCTTTTGGATGGAACTTTACCATCGTATTGTTCAATTAAAATCCTGGAAACAGATAAAATGTTTTTAGCCTTTGTTCTATAAAACCCGGCCGGGTAAATAAGATTTTGAATTTCTTCAGATTTCAATGAGAGAATGGAGGAAGGAGTGTCTGCCTGTGAAAATAAACGAGTAGAGGCTTCCAAAGTAACGGCATCCTTGGTTCTCAGGGAAATAATTGTTGATATGAGAACCCTGAAAGGATCTCTACTTGATGATGCAATTTCTGATACAGAAGGAAGGTTTGTCCCCAGGGACTTTAAAGTAGAGGAAAAATGATTGAAAATAGAATCCCAATAACCTATAGTGAATTTTTTTTCATTCATTAGTGTGTTTTACCATAAAAATCACAAAAATTCCTGAACAATTGTTTTTTTGCAGGAGTTATCCAGGAAAAGGCTGTGGACCTGCATAATACCGCCTTGACACCTATTCTTAATCCCACTAGTTTAGATTTATGATTATAATATTGAAGAAAGATATTACTTCCCGGCAAAAAGATTTAATAAAAGAATTTCTTGAACAAAAGAATTTTCAGGTAAGGGAAATTATTGGAGAGGAAAAGACAATTTTTGGAGCCGTAGGAGTAGCTCGTATAGACCAAAGAGAAGTGGAACTCCTAAGTGGTGTGGTAAAAGTAATTCCCATATCACGGCCTTATAAACTTGCCTCCCGGGAAATGAAAAAAGAAGATACCATTGTTCAAATTGATAAGATTAAAATTGGCGGTAATCGAATCGCGGTTTTCGCCGGTCCTTGTGCTGTAGAGAGCCGTGAACAAATGTTTGCTATTGCAAAATCTGTAAGCGAAGCCGGCGCAGTAATTCTACGCGGTGGTGCATTTAAACCAAGGACTTCACCATATGCTTTTCAGGGTCTGGGTGAGGAAGGCCTTATAATCATGAAAGAAGCAGGAAATGAATACGGCCTGCAAATAACGAGTGAAATAGTTAGCCCTCTTCATGTGGAGATGATGACAAAGTATGTTGATATTTTCCAGATTGGGGCAAGAAATATGCAGAATTATGAGCTTCTCAAGGAAGTAGGTAAAGTCGGGAAACCAGTTGTCCTAAAACGGGGAATGGCTGCCACAATTGAGGAATGGCTGATGGCAGCGGAATATCTGATGGCTAATGGGACAGATAATGTAATTCTCTGTGAGAGAGGCATCAGGACATTCGAGCCTTCTACCCGGAACACACTGGATCTTAGTGCTATTCCTGTTGTGAATAAATTGAGTCATCTGCCTATTATCGTTGACCCGAGCCATGCAACAGGCTTAAGGGAAAAAGTAATTCCTATGGGGCTTGCTGCAGTAGCCGCTGGTGCAGACGGGTTGATGATTGAAGTTCACAATGCACCTGACAAGGCGCTTTCTGACGGACCCCAGTCTCTGTTCCCGGAACAGTTTGAGAAACTCATGCGCGATATTCAGGCATTGGCCCCTGTAATCGGTAAATCCATTGAACAGATTCCTCACTATCAACCTGTAACCATAAAAAGTACGCCGCATGAAGAACGTGCGAAAGCGGCATTCCAGGGAGTCCGGGGAGCATACAGCGAAATTGCACTTGAAAGATTCTTTGGTGATCGTCTTGAGGCTAAACCATGCAGACAATTTTCAGATGTTTTTTCTGCTGTTATGAGCGGTGATGCCTTATGCGGAATTCTACCGGTTGAGAACTCATTAGCCGGGACCATTAATGATAACTTTGATCTGCTTATGCGTCATCCGGATATATCAGTTATTGGTGAACAGCAGATAAGGATTTCTCACAACCTGATTGGGATGGCCGGGACAAATCCGGAAAAACTCAGAAAAGTTTTTTCTCATCCACAGGGGCTTGCTCAGTGTGCGGAATTTCTTGATAAGTACCCCAATATAGAACGTACTCCTTTCTTTGATACGGCCGGAGCAGTGGCATATATAGCAGAGCAAAAAGACCCTGAATATGCTGCAATTGCAGGTGAAAAAACTGCCGCTTACTATGGAATGTCTATCTTGAAAGAGGGGATTGAGACTAACCCAAGAAATTATACGCGATTTTATATTATAACCAGAGAAGAGAAGTCTGAGGCAGTCTCAGGTAGTATAAAGCCCAACAGAGGGGTTATTGTTTTCTCTACACCGGATAAACCAGGAGCATTGTTTACCTGTTTAAAAATAATGGCTGATTATGGGTTAAATATGAAAAAACTTGAATCCAGGCCAATTCACGGTAGACCTTGGGA
>JAGLNY010000375.1 GCA_023139255.1 Spirochaetales bacterium | reverse complement strand
TAAAGATATTCCCAGAGAAATTGAATTATGAAATATCTTCTGGACACATGTGTGATATCAGAAATAATTAAACCCAAGCCGGATGATAATGTTATTTCATGGATACAGAACCAGAATGAGGATGATCTATATCTTAGCGTATTGACATTCGGAGAGATAGAAAAAGGTATAGAGAAAGCACCTGATGGAAGTAGAAAGAACCATTTGAAGTTATGGGTGGAAGGGGATCTGAAAAAACGTTTTAATGGAAGAATAATTCCAATAGATATGAGAATTGCAGCCAGATGGGGAGAAATCCAGAGAATTGCAGAACTTGCCGGAAAACCAATGCCCTCCATCGATGGTCTTATTGCTGTTTCCGGGATTGTGTATAATTGTACCGTAGTGACAAGAAATATTTCGGATATGGAACAGAGTTCAGCGGTCCTGCTTAATCCATGGCTGGATAGAGTATAACAATTCGGGGATCATGCTTAACCACTTGATAGGTCTTCACAACATCAATCCAATATGCAGCACATAGGGAAGATTAATTGTTGTTTTTCTCTATCACGAAGGTTTAATCAGTTTTTTTTACCTATGAATCAGATCCCAAAACTTGTACAAACTTGAAATAAGTATCAATTCTCCAGCATAACTTTCTCAGGATTCAATGCACAACTATCACCGGAATATCCGGTTCCATGAATCTTGCATTTTTTTGCATCTTGCACCCGGTACCGCAGTAGATAACAATGACTTTCCCTTATGATTATGATATCATTAAACATCTTTGGAGGATTGTTTTCTATGAAGACAGATCATATTCTCTACATGCATAGATCATTGATACTTCTTTTTGCAAAAAAATATATTTGGTGGGAAACACCTGAGGCTGCTGTCCAACAACCTTATCGGGTTCTGGCTGGAGCAATGAATCTTGGAAGTCTTGAGGATTATCACCTACTTCTGCATGTTATCGGGAAGCAGATACTTTTTGAAGCTATTACCCAGGCATCGTTTGGCTGGTTTTCTCAAAAATCATGGTCTTTTTGGCACCGTATTCTAGATCTCGTTAAGATTTCCGATCCTGTACCTCCTCTTCCTGACAGAGTCTACATATGATAAAATCATTTAAACCTGTCTATTCCATTCTACCGGAAGCTCAAAAACAAATTTGGCCACAACTTAAAGAGATAAAATCCCTTGGATTTGTCCTGTATGGAGGGACAGCTCTGGCACTTCGGTATGGTCATCGTCAATCCATTGATTTTGACTTTTTTACTGATCAGCCTCTGGATCATGATAAAATTGTTAAGTTCCTACCCTGCACCCACCATGCTGAGGTGCTTCAATCGCAGAAAAATGCATATACTCTACTAATACCAGTTGATGAGAATTATGTTAAAATTAGTCTTAAAAAAAGAAATAACTAATGTGCTTTCCCATAGAAATCTACCACCAGTAAAAATAGTATCTAAAACTCTATCCATTCCATTGTAAGTTAAAGCTTATGATTAATGTCAAACTTGCATTTTTTTGCATCTTACACCCGGTACCGCGACCCAACGAAATTCTATACCGATTTCATTATTCCATTACTCACAAACAAATTACAACCTCACTTTCTCCAGAAAAGTGTTCTTTTGTGGAAATCGTACACGGTACAGGTATACAGGTATCTGGCGTTAATTTCACTCACTCGCTATCATAAAGAATTTACGGGGGTAAGTATTTATTTTGTTGCTGTTGCGGGTGTGCGTGTTGTATAATTAATCTATGCCTGCGCCAATTTTAATCACTAAACTTTATATTCCCCCGCTTCAGCCCAAAACTGTGCTTCGGCCTCATCTTATTAAGCGGCTGAATGATTGCACACAATTTAAACTGACCCTTGTCTCTGCTTCTGCCGGTTTTGGTAAAACAACTCTGATCAGCGAATGGGTCGCCGGTTGTAAACAGCCGGTCGCCTGGTTGTCCCTGGATAAAGAGCATGAAGACCCTACACGTTTTCTAACATACATCATTGCTTCTTTACAGACAATTAGCACGGATATTGGGGAGGGGTTGTTGGTAATGCTCCAATCGCCCCAGCCTCCGTCAACTGATCTTATTCTGACGAATCTGCTTAATGAAATCGCCGCTATCCCCGACTCTTTTATCCTTGTTCTGGATGATTACCATGTTCCTGATAGTGAGGCTGTTAACAATATCCTCACTTTTTTTCTTGAAAATATGCCGCCCCTGATGCACATGGTCATCGCAACACGTGAGGACCCGCCTCTTCCCCTTGCCCGGTTAAGAGGCCGTAGGCAATTAATCGAACTGAGGGCTGCAGACTTGCGATTTACTCTCTCCGAAGCAGCAGGATTCCTCAATCAGATGATGGGGCTGGATCTCTCGACGGACGATATCATGCTTCTTGCAACACGCACCGAAGGCTGGATTACCGGTTTGCAATTAGCTGCAATTTCCATGCAGGGACATAAAAATACTACCAGTTTCATTGAATCTTTCACCGGTAGTCACCATTTCGTACTGGACTACCTGATTGAAGAAGTCCTGAAACAGCAGACGGAAAGTATCCAGTCTTTCCTGCTGCGTACATCTATCCTCGATCGTATGTGCGGGGCTCTTTGTGATGCAGTCCTGCTTAAGCCCTCTGGTACAGGACAGAACACACTGAGATATCTTGAACAATCCAATATGTTTATTATCCCCCTGGATAATGAACGGCGCTGGTACCGGTATCATCATCTCTTTTCTGAATTATTAAAACAGCGGCTACAACAGAGAACTGCTTCGCTTTTAGGGGACGAAGGTGTTGCTGAATTACATATTCGTGCCAGCGAATGGTATGAAAATAATGATCTGGACATTGAAGCTTTTCATCATGCTGCTTTGGCCAATGATATTGACAGGACCCTGCGTCTGATTGAAGGTAAAAAGATGCCCCTGTACTTTCGTGGTGCTGTGGGTTCTGTTCTAAACTGGTTAAAATCACTGCCAAAAAGTGTAATGGATAATAAACCTCTATTATGGATAACCTATGCCACTGTCTCATTGGGGTTTGGTCAAATTTCCGGTGTTGAACAAAATCTGAAAGCTGCTGAAGCCGTTCTGGAAGGAACTGATCAGGATAAAATAACCCAGGACATGACAGGACGTATTGCCTCTATGCGGGCGTTATTAGGAGTTGCTCAGTATAATGCAGAAACCATTAAAACCCAATCTCTCCGTGCCCTTACGTATCTGAGTCCTGAGAACCTGTCATCCCGGACAACCTCTACATGGACACTGGGTCAGGCATACGTACTTTTGAAAGATCATACTGCAGCTAAAAAAGCCTTTAATGAAACCATATCAATCGGTCAGCCTTCAGGTAATGTTGTATTCACCGTATTGGCTAAAGCCAGTCTTGGCAGTTTACTGGAATTAGAAAACCAGCTTCACCCGGCAGCTGAAACCTACCGGCAAATCCTTCAAATTGTTGGAGATCAACCTCTGCCTGTTCTCTGTGATGTTCATCTGGGTTTAGCCCGGATATTCTACCAATGGAATGATATGGTTTCTGCTTTGCAATATGTCAATACAAGTATTGAGCTCGCCCGGATGTTTGAAAATAGTATTGACAGATTTATTGTATGTGAAATTTTCCTGTCTCATATAAAACTGGTTACAGGAAATATTGATGAAGCGGTTTCTCTTTTAACTGATACTGCTCAGTCTGTGCATCAGTATGACTTTGTTCACAGAATCCCTGAAGTGAAAGCCCAGCAGGTACTGACGATGATAAGGCAGGGAAATCTGGAAACAGCAGCTCAAATCGCTGAAAAACATGACTTGCCTATGAGTAAGGCTCAGGTATTTCTTGCCCGGGGAGATACATCCTCTGCACTGGAAATACTTGAACCATTACAACCTGAGGCTGGTGCAGCATATTGGGATGGGAAACAACTTAAAGTTATGGTTCTCCAGGCAATTGCCTTATTTGATCATGATGAAAAAAATAAAGCTGTCAGGCTGATGGATAAAGTGCTTAACTTCACAGAGCCGGAAGGGTTTATTCGTATCTTCGTGGATCAGGGTATGCCCATGTTCAGATTGCTGTCCGAAACAGCCGCCCGTGGAATTATGCCGGAGTATATTAGCCGTCTGACATCTGCTTTCAATTCAGAGAAGAAGCAAAATGAGGAGATACAGCCCTTAATTGACCCATTAAGCCAAAGAGAAATAGAAGTACTGGAGCTCATCGCTCTGGGATTGTCCAATCATGAAATTGGCGAAAAACTCTTTCTTGCCCTGGATACAGTCAAAGGTCACAATAGAAGGATATTTAGTAAACTTGATGTAAAAAACCGTACAATGGCAATTACAAAAGCCAGATCTCTCAATATTCTCAGCTCTGAGTAGGTAAAAACAACACCTCAAACAACACTTTAGTGTCTACCGTTCTCTTATTCCAGCAGGTATATTTTTAATAACCTGTAATGCAGTTATGAAATAAATGCAAGTAGAGAAGGAGAAAACAATGAAAAATTTTCAAAAATGGGGTGGTATTGCCGCTCTTTACGAGGCCGGGGCATACATAGCAGGTATGGTATTTTTTATGGTAATAGTGGATTACATGAGTGTTGTAGAACCTGCGCAAAAAATGGCTTTACTGCTCAACAACCAGGCTGGTATGTACATGATCACTCTGGCTTGCTATGTAATATTCGCTCTTTTTTTGGTCATCCTCTCATTGGCACTCTACCAGCGGTTGAAAGATGGATCCCCTGCAATAATGCAGACTGCCACAGCATTCGGCCTCATCTGGGCAGCCCTGCTTATTGCCAGTGGTATGATCTATAATATAGGTATGGAAAAAGTTATTGATCTCTATGGAACAGATCCTGCGCAGGCAACAACAGCCTGGCTGGCAATTGAGGCTGTCCATGAGGGTATAGGCGGTGGAAATGAGATAATAGGAGGCATATGGGTTCTATTAATAAGCTTGGCTGCTTTACGAACGGGAAAATTATCCAGAGGATTGAACTACATAGGGCTGATAATTGGTGCCGCCGGTATAATCTCAACCATACCTCCTGTCGGCGAAATCGGAGGGATGATTTTCGGGCTGGGCCAGATTGTGTGGTTCATATGGCTGGGCATTGTCTTGTTGAGGAATAAACAAACTACTGCTGTATAAAAATATTTTATATAACCGCCCATAGGAGAGATAAGGTGATGTCAGACAAAGTCAACCTGAAAACTGATCCGGATCAATCAATGATTTATCAAATCAGGCTTAAGGGTTGTCTAACCGGTCAATGGTCTGAATGGTTTGGTGGTATGACTGTTACTTTGGACGATAGCGGTGACACCCTGCTGACAGGTCCGGTGAAAGATCAGGCCGTATTACACGGATTGCTGAGACAGGTACGTGATGTAGGAATGACGTTGATCTCGGTCAACCGTATTTATGAAAAGGAGTATTAGTATGACAATTCTTGTAGTTGGTGCGACCGGGGCAACTGGACAGTTATTGGTAAAGCAGTTGCTCAATCGCGGACAAAACGTAAAAGTGATTGTGAGGTCACCCGAAAAATTACCAAAATCTACCTTAAATAATGACCA
>JAGLNY010000374.1 GCA_023139255.1 Spirochaetales bacterium | reverse complement strand
AGAATATTTTTACTCAGCTTGTTCTCTACTGTAATCCTGAGAATGTTCTGAACGTATTTATTAATGGACGACAACTGAAAGCCAATGGGACTCTTATTGATGCAAATCTGAAAGATGAGTATGCGGCTGTAAAAATACAGGCTGCACGACTATGGAAGGGAAAATAGTGAGTATCGAAATTGATTTATTCGGGATAAAGCTTCAGAGCCCGTTTATTCTTGGGTCGGGTCCATTGAGTTATGGGGCCCGGGGACTTATACGGGCCCATAAAGCCGGCGTTGGTGCAGTTGTCACTAAAACAATAAGAGATGAGCCCGCTGTTAACCCATTCCCGCATATGGCTGTTACAGGAAAGGACAGCATGATCAATGCAGAGGAATGGACGGATATTCCCGGTTCACAGTGGGTGGAAAAAGAGATACCTGAGGCGAAAGAAGCCGGAGTGGTTATTATTGCAAGTATAGGTCATACATCGGTTGAAGTGGAAAATTGGGTGGGGAAGGTCGATAAGGCAGGGGCAGATATCATTGAGCTTGTCTCCTATAAAAGGGAAACTATTCTTCCTATGCTTAAGAAAGCAAAATCTCTAACAGGTAAACCTATCCTTGTAAAGATAAGTCCCAATTGGTTTGATTCTGTTGGGATTGCCCTTGAGGCACTGGCAGCAGGCGCGGATGGTATTACTGCAATAGATTCGATAGGACCGGTATTACGGATTGATATTACAACCGGGAAACCCCTGGTTGGCGGAAACCGCGGTTTCGGCTGGTTGACAGGGAGTGCCATTAAACCAATTGCCCTAAGATATGTGGCAGAGATTTCTTCTGCTGCTGACAAACCGGTTGTAGGTCTTGGCGGGGTCACAAGGGCAGAAGATGCTGTTGAAATGCTGATGGCAGGAGCGAAGGCTGTCGGTATATGCACAGCACCTATCGTAAAGGGTGTTGAGTATATTGGGAAACTGAATCAAAAACTGGAAAAACTGATTACGGATCTGGGATACAACAATCCCGGGGAAATATCAGGGTTGTCACATACCTATCTTAATTCGGAAGCTAATAATAAGAAATTTAATTTTATCTTTGATGCAGACAGCTGCACCGAGTGTATGGCTTGTGTTAAGGCATGCTCGTATGAGGCAAGAACACTTGAAAATAAAATTATGTCTCTTGACAGCAAAATATGCAGATATTGCGGTTTATGTTATTCCGTGTGTCCAACGGGTGCCCTAATCCCGGATTTTTTGTAGGGTGAGTGAGCCAATTTATGAAATTGGCTTTGGAAGTTTGTAATACAAACTTCTAAGTGCTTTAATCAACGTAGTGCAGTGAGCTGCGGAAAAGATGAAAAAATAAAGGAGGTACAAAGAATGTACACAAGTTTAAAAGGAAAGCATCTGCTGGATACCCAGGATTGGAGTGTGCAGGACATAGAACAGCTCTTAAAGGTAGCGTTCAGGTTTAAAGAGGAAAGGGAGCTTGGCATATATCATGATGAGGTATTACGGGCGAAAACTTTTTTCATGCTGTTTTTTGAAGAATCGACAAGAACAAGGAACGCCTTTGAAGCAGGAATCCATCAGCTTGGAGGACACGCACACTTTTTAACCCCCAAGGCAACCCAGATTGATCACGGAGAAACTGAGAAGGATACTATAAAGGTTCTTGAAAGATACGGAGAAGGAATAGGTATACGGAAAACCTTTGGAACCGGACATGCCTACATGAGGGAAATTGCCAAATGGTCCAGGATTCCGGTTATAAATATGCAGTGTGAGGATTATCATCCAACCCAGGTGCTTGCTGATCTTATGACGATAAAGGATAGATTCCAGAATAATCTGAAGGGAAAAAAGATTGTAGTATCCTGGACCTCTGCCCCCAATTATATCCGGCCGCTTTCGATGCCGCAGTCGTTGATACAGCTGATGCCGAGATTCGGGATGGATGTCACCCTTGCACATCCGCCTGAGTTTTCCCTCAAGTCCGGGATTATGGAGACAGCGAGGAAGAATGCAGAACTGGCCGGGAGTAAGTTTGAAGTGGTAGAGAGCATGGAAGAAGCCTGTAAAGGTGCAGATGTGGTCTATGCCAAGGGTTGGGGACCGATTATGCATACTGAGGACGAAGAAGATGGTGTGAGGATAATCGATTCTTACCGGGAAAATGGTAATATGGATTGGGTGGTTGATAAGAGAAAGATGGATATAGCAAATCCTGAATCGATCTATATGCACTGTATGCCGTATGACCGGGATATTGAAGTAACCAGTGAAGTTGTAGACGGCCCCCGTTCGGTAGTTTTTGATGAGGCTGGAAACAGGCTGCATATTATGAAGGCTATCATGGCAGCAACAATGGCGAATTTGTAAGAATATAATTGTAAAGGACGGAGGCAGAATTATGCCATTAATGGGAGCAAAGAATTTTCGGTATTTAAATAAGCGGGTAAATAGAGTTGATGCTGTAGACAAGATTACCGGAAGGGCTGTTTATGCGGCAGATGTTAAATTCCCGGGCATGCTTTACAGCGGCTGCCTCCGTAGTAATTATGCTCATGCAAAGAT
>JAGLNY010000373.1 GCA_023139255.1 Spirochaetales bacterium | reverse complement strand
TCTTTTTCATTTTTTACTTCGGGTGGAAAAATCCGGATTACCTGTGTAGGGGATCCGTCCAGCCCATACTGCTTGCTGTCCCGGTCAGCCAGATCTTTCAAGCCCAGATGGGTAATTTTCTGATTCCTGGTCGCTATTTTTCTTAGATATGAAGGAAGCCGTGGTTGATAGATTTCTTTGTCGACTGCAATTATGCATGGATAGAGCAGCCTGACTGTTTCTATTGTTTGGCCCCTGTCTGAGATCAGGGTGATAGAATTCTCATTCGTCTCAACGATAGAGGTGATATTGGTCATACAGGGAATGTCCAGAAATTCACTGCACTCTGAGGCAACCTGGGCTGTATCGCCATCTGTGGTCTGTTTGCCGCAAATGATCAGGTTAAAATCGCCTATTGCCTGAATACACTGTGCAAGGGCATAGGAAGTCGCAAGCACATCGGAACCGGCAAATGCACGGTCAGTCAGAATGTACCCTTTGTCGGCACCCATCATAAAGGCTTCCCTAATCACCTGCTCTGCCTGTGGCGGCCCCATCGTCAGGACAGAGACCGTTCCGCCTCTCTTTTCTCTGATCCGGAATGCTGTTTCCAGGGCATAGAGGTCGTAGGGATTCATCTTTGTATCCCCGGACTCCCGTTTAATTACACCGGTTTTCTCATCCATACCCACGTCTGATGACATTGGGACCTGTTTTATAAGAACCATACTATTCAATTTAATAATCTCCCTTCCAGGTAATATAATAAATTTACATGGATAGTTTGTCAACTGGTAAGACCATAAACATAGCTATTTAATTACCCAAAACTTGGGGCATAGCAATTGAACTTTCATCGTATTCTGCTTACAATCATTCCTAAGCCTATGGAAGTAAAACCGATCGTTAAAAAAAGAGTATATCAGGAAATCATTAACCAGTTTGTGGAGATGCTGCGTGAGGATCGTATTAAAGTAGGGGAGAAGCTTCCCGCAGAAAGGGCCCTTGCAGATATGTTTCAGGTTTCGCGTCCTTCGGTAAGAGAAGCCCTGCGGGTAATGGAAACTATCGGACTAATTGAGACCCGGGCAGGTGGTGGTGCCTTTGTGACAGACTTGAATCTGGCGCCTTTTATTAATACCTTTGCTCCGCTTATTACCAGGCGGGAAGGATCCGAACTTGAGCTGCTGGATCTCCGGGAGCTTCTGGAAGTGAAGGCAGTTGGGTTGACGGCGGAATCTGCCGGGCCTGAAGCAATCCTTTCCATGGAAGAGATAATCCAGAGAATGTATCAGGCTATTGAGATAAAGGATGCAGATGAGGGGGCTCGCTGTGATATTGAGTTTCACAGGATGATATTCGAAAGCAGCGGTAATTACGTTCTTATGCAGACCGCCCACTATGTTAATTCCCTTATGGAGATTTCTATCAAAGGGAACCGGGCGATCCTGCTCAGGGATGAGCATAATGCGGTTAAGCTCTGCTCTGAACATCAGGCTATTTTTGAGGCGATCAGGCAGAAAGATCCTGTTCTGGCCCGAAAGCACATGACTGAGCATATCGAACGAGTGCGTATTCTGTATCAGGAAACTTTGCAGTAGGTTAGTGGGGATTTCTCAAAACTTCTTGAAATTAACTCAATCAGCTTATACTAATTGACTAAGCCGGATATGATTCCAACCTATAAGATACTGTTTTACTTTTTTCCTGTGAGAATCTCAATTTCTCTGATGATTAGAGCAGCATCATTTGTTAGGGGAAGATTTATTAATGAAAATCTATATATTTGTGGGTGTTCTCCATCAAAATAAATTTGTTCTATGAATCTACTATCGATAAATTTGATGATAGTATTTTCAGATGTGATTTTGGGGGTAAAATATACATGAAAGAGACCTACATACTGTATGGTGAAAAAAAGATATCAATACGGGTCCCGGACTCTGTCGACATTCTTGAATCAATGGACAGCCCGGAAATTGCAGACATTGATAAAGAGATAAAGCAGAGATTAGAGAATCCTATTGGGACAGTCTCTTTAGAGCAATTGATAAGGCAGAAGACTCCCAAAACTGTTGCGGTTACTATATCTGATATAACACGGGCAGTACCCAACCCGGTATTTCTTCCCCATATTCTGGGCTTAATCGAAAGTTGCGGGGTTGAAAGAAAAAACATCTCTATTATCGTTGGAACGGGGATGCATCGACCCAGCACAAAAAAAGAGCATATGTATCTTGTAGGTAAGGATATTTATAACAATTACCGGATTGTGGATCACAATGCAAGTGATGAGAATTCATTAACAAAAATATCTGAAGAGCCTCCAGTGAGTGTGAATTCCGAATTTATTCGTGCAGATTTTAAGATTGTTACCGGTTTTATTGAGCCTCACTTCATGGCTGGGTACTCCGGGGGAAGAAAAGGCGTATGTCCGGCCCTTGTGGATCTTAAGACAGTGAAGGAATTTCATGGTTTTAAAACCCTCTCTTCTACACAGGCGTCGGAGGGTATTCTTGATGGTAATCCCTGCCATAGAACAGCGCTTACAGTTGCAAAAGCTGCAGGTGTCGATTTTTTGTTCAATGTAACATTAAACAGAGCTTTTCGTATTTCAGGAATATTCTGCGGAGACTTGGAAGCTGCCCACCAGGAAGGATGTTCTCATGCTTCTACACATGCCAGCTCTCTTATTAATCAGCCTTATGACCTTGTAATCACAAATGGCGGAGGATTTCCTCTTGATTGTAATTACTATCAATCTGTTAAAGGAATGTGTATGGCATTACCTGCGCTCCGGAAAGGATCTTCACTGCTTCAGATAAGTGAATGCAGGGAAGGAATAGGGAGTAATGCATTTCAGGAGCTGCTTGCTTCCTGCAATGGCAATTGGAAAAAATTTCTTAAAGATATAGAAGTAAATAAAGATAAAACAAAACTGGATCAGTGGGAGTTCCAGATGCTCTGCAGGGTTCTTGAAGTTACTGGAATTAATAAATTATTTTTTCTATCAGAAGGAATTCCTTATGACGATCAGAAGCAACTATACTGCTCGCCGGTTGAAATCGATGGAGATATCTTAAAGATCATTGAAGATTTCATACATCGGTATACAGCTAATCATAAAAATGCAAAAATTGCGGTTATTCCTTCCGGTCCGTATACGATTCTGAGGAATGCTAAACATCTGACTAATCGGCAGCTCTTTCAAAATTAATAATTTTAAAAGAGCTGCAAATATATGTATACTTATCCGGGTCATTGATACACTTTTCAAAAACAAACCCAAAATTTGGAACTTTTTTCCCTCATCTGCTTGATTAGAAACTATGGAATATGGTTTTATGACACATACCTAAATATCTGTTAATAAAAAAATAAGAGGGAAGGGGAGTAGTATGCCTCGACGCAGCGACATCAAAAAAGTATTAATAATTGGTTCGGGTCCGATAATTATCGGCCAGGCATGTGAGTTTGACTATTCAGGCACACAAGCATGTAGGGCATTGAAGGAAGAAGGTTATGAAGTCGTGCTTGTAAACTCTAACCCGGCTACAATTATGACTGACCCGGATACTGCTGATAAAACTTACATTGAGCCCCTTACCATAGGAAATATAGAAAAAATTATTGAAATAGAGAAGCCGGATGCTTTGCTGCCGAATTTGGGCGGACAGACCGCCCTTAATTTATCATCGGAATTGTATAAGGCAGGTATATTGCAAAAACACAATGTCGAGATTATTGGGGTAAAGGCTGATGCTATTGAGCGTGGGGAAGATAGATTAGCTTTTAAAGAGACGATGGACAAAATTGGGATAGAACTTGCCATATCCGAAATCAGCCATTCGGTAGAAGAAGCTGAAAGAATCGCCGAAAAGCTGAAATACCCGGTAGTTTTACGACCGGCATATACCATGGGTGGTACCGGTGGTGGAATTGCCTATAATATTGAAGAGCTGAGAACGATTGTTGCCAGGGGCCTTAGCGCAAGTATAGTCGGCCAGGTTTTAGTTGAAGAAGCTGTTATTGGCTGGGAAGAACTGGAACTGGAAGTTGTCCGGGATGATAAAAACAATAAGATTACTGTTTGTTTTATTGAGAACGTAGATGCAATGGGCGTTCATACCGGGGACAGTTTTTGTACTGCCCCCATGCTGACCGTACCGCAAGAGCTTCAGGACAGGATGCAGGACTACGCTTATAGAATAGTTGATGCTATTGGTGTTGTTGGCGGGACGAACGTTCAGTTTGCCCATAATCCTGCAGACGACCGTCTGATTGTTATTGAAATCAACCCCAGGACTTCACGTTCCTCCGCGCTTGCCTCAAAAGCGACCGGTTTTCCCATAGCCCGGATTTCAACAAAATTGGCTGTCGGTATAACTATGGATGAGATGCCTTATTGGAAAGAAGGCACTTTAGAGAAATACAAACCAAGTGGTGATTATGTGGTTATTAAATTCGCCAGATGGGCCTTTGAAAAATTTCCTAAAGCAAAAGACATTTTAGGTACTCAAATGAAGGCTGTCGGCGAGGTAATGAGTATTGGTAAGACCTTTAAAGAATCTTTTCAAAAAGCAATTCGTTCTTTAGAGATTAAACAGTATGGCTTAGGGGTGCAGGAGTACAAAGAGCTTTCAATTGACAAGCTGCAGGCAAAGATAGCCTATCCATCAAGTAAAAGGATATTCCTGGTTTATGAATCATTACGCAGGGGAATGAGTGTAGAGGAGCTGCACAAGATAACCTATATCGGCCGCTGGTTTTTACAGGAAATGAAAGATCTGGTAGAATTTGAAGAAGAAGCAATTAAGACCGGATGGCAGAATATAAGTGATGAGCAGCTGGCTAAGCTGAAAGAGTGGGGATTTTCCGATAAATACTTGTCACAAATATTAGAGGCAACAGAAAAAGAAATTCGTATCAGGAGAATTGCAATTGGTAAATACGGCCGTTTTGACATAGTTCCCGTTAGCGGTGTTCATGATGAAGCCTATTATTATTCTACCTATATCGGCGAAGATAAAGTGCCGGTAAGTAAAAATAAAAAGATAATGATCCTGGGCGGCGGGCCGAATAGAATTGGTCAGGGAATAGAGTTTGATTATACTTGTGTGCATGCTGTTTTTGCATTGCGTGAAGCCGGCTATGAGACAATCATGATTAACTGTAATCCTGAAACTGTATCAACTGATTATGATACAGCCAATAAACTCTATTTTGAACCTTTAACTGTAGAAGATGTGCTGACTATCTATGAAAAAGAGAAACCGGATGGAGTAATTGTACAGTTTGGCGGGCAGACTCCATTAAACATTGCCCAGGAGTTAAAGGACAACGGGGTAAAAATAATTGGTACTTCTCCCGAGAGTATTCGCCTGGCTGAAGATAGAGAGCATTTTAAAGAGAGAATGATTGCCTTAGGCATACCTCAACCCGAAAGCGGCATTGCCCGTTCACTGGAGGAAGCCATAGAGATTGCTGAGTCAATTGGGTATCCGCTCATGGTACGCCCCTCATTTGTTTTAGGCGGGCGTGGTATGAAAGTTATTTTTAATCAGGAAATGTTAACCAAGTATGCGAAAGAAGCAATTAATGTAAGCCCTGAATATCCGATGCTTATTGATAGATTCCTGGAACAGGCACTTGAGGTTGAAGTAGACGCGCTCTGCGATGGTGAAAACACCTTTGTTGCTTCAATCATGGAGCATATAGAATTAGCCGGGATTCATTCCGGGGATTCAGCTTGTACAATACCATCCCGCAACATCAGCAAAGAAGATTTAGCAACCATTGATACATATACTGCTCAAATAGCTAAAGAACTGAAAACTATCGGGCTAATAAATATTCAATATGCAATTTGTGATGGTACGGTATATATAATAGAAGCCAACCCCCGGGCTTCACGTACAGTACCTTTGGTATCCAAGGTAATTGGTGCCCCAATTGCCAATATTGCTACCTGGCTTATGCTGGGCAAGAAGATATCGGATTTTCCTGAGCTGGAAAAAGCCAAACCTAATTTTGTAGGGGTGAAGGAAGCAGTGTTTCCATTTAATATGTTCCATGGTGTAGACCCGTTATTAGGCCCGGAGATGCGGGCTACCGGGGAAGTTATGGGAATGGCCGAAAGTTTTGGAATTGCTTTTTATAAAGCCCAGGAGGCAGCCGGTTCAAAGCTTCCCAAAGAGGGCAGTGTTCTTTTAACTGTTAACAATAAAGACAAGGATGGGCTGTTGCCGATAGCACAAAAATTTAAACAATTGGGGTTTTCAATTTATGCTACCGAGGGAACAAGTGATTTTCTGCATGAAAATAATATTGAAAATATACAAATAAAGAAGATCCATGAAGGCAGGCCGAATATTGCTGATGCCATCAAGAATAAAGAGCTGCAGTTAATTATTAATACTCCTATTGGCCGAAACAGTAAATATGATGACAGCTACATTAGAGTCATGGCCATTCAACATAAACTGCCCTATATAACGTCTATAGCTGCTGCTCAGGCAAGCGTGGCAGGCATAGAAGCGGCTAAAAAAGAAAAAGTATTACCAAAATCGCTGCAGGATGTCTACAAGAAACCCTCAATAGTTTCTTAATGTATAAAATTTATAGGGAGATAAATAATGAGTGGTTTGTTTGGAATAGTCTCGAAAAATGATTGTGTAAATACCCTGTTTTACGGGACTGATTATCATTCTCATCTTGGTACGCAGTACGGCGGTTTGGCAGTGTTGGATGGTGATAAATTTGATCGCCACATACACAACATATCTAAAAGTCAGTTTAAGTCAAAATTTTATGAAAACTATAAACATATGCAGGGTAACAAAGGAATCGGTGCGATAAGTGCTTGTGATGAGCAGCCGATTTATATGAACTCAAAGTTTGGTCCTTTTTGCATAGTTACCGAGGGCTATATTAATAACGCCCAGGAGTTGACTGAAGAGCTTTTAAAAAACGGTATATCATTTACTGAAGTTAGTAGGGACGGAACTAACCAGGTTGAGTTAATAGCCAAGCTTATCAATTTGGGTGATACCATTATTGATGGTATTGAAAAGATGTTTACCAGGATAAAAGGATCTTGTTCTTTACTGATTCTGCATAAAGATGGTATTTACGCTGCCAGGGACAGCCTTGGACGTACCGGGTTAACCATTGGCAAAAGCGACGATGCCTGGGCTGTTACTTGTGAGACTTGTGCTTTCCCAAATAATGGGTTTAAGATTGAAAAGTATGTAGAACCGGGTGAAATCGTTTTACTTACGGAAGATGGGATCAAGCAGAAAAGAGAAGGTGAAAAGGAGAGAAAGATTTGTGCTTTTCTCTGGATATACACAGGTTTCCCGGCATCTACCTATGAAGGTATCAACATAGAAAAGGTAAGGGAAGAATGTGGGAAATCTCTGGCCAGACATGATAAAGATCTTGAGATTGATGTTGTTTCGGGCGTGCCTGATTCAGGTATTGCTCATGCTATTGGTTATGCAATAGAGAGTAATAAACCGTATCGACGGCCTCTAATTAAGTATACTCCGGGATACGGCAGAAGTTATATTCCGCCGTCTCAGGAAACCAGGGACTTGATTGCTACAATGAAGTTAATTGCTATTGATGATATTATCAAGGATAATAGAATAGTCGTTTGTGAGGATTCTATTGTTAGGGGAACACAGCTTAAGAGTTTTGCAATCAAGAAACTATGGGACGCCGGCGCTAAGGAAATCCATGTAAGACCGGCTTGTCCGCCGTTAATGTTTCCTTGTGAGTTCAACCTTTCCACCCGTACAACCGAAGAATTGGTAGCAAGACGTGCGATTAAGGAGATTGAGGGAAAAGAGATCGAGGAC
>JAGLNY010000372.1 GCA_023139255.1 Spirochaetales bacterium | reverse complement strand
AAGCACTGAAAAATAATAATCCAGAGGCCATTATTTACTGTAATGCTAACGGGTTGATACCTCCCCGGGCAACAGGAAGAGATAATCGCAGTCTGGCAGAGCACGTAGACATTCTTGCCGCGGAAGGTGGATTTATCTTTTATATCCAGCCGAACCTGATTCCTGTATGGAAACCCGGTGCCGCTGCCAAGCTTCTCGAAACCCAGGCATCCGGTAAGCCGAGGGTGATTTTTCTCTGCGGCAACCACAAGCCATGGGATTGTTATGCGTTACCCGGCACTGAGACAGAACTGATGTTTGCGCAAACAGCGGCAAACGGCGCCAGTCCCTGGTATGCCATTCTCAAGGATAATCTTAAAACAGAAGGCGCGGTTGCTGCTACAAAAATGCTTGAAATACTGGAACGCCTTGAAGATGATTTAACCGGAACAAGCTCCGCGGCAAAAGTGGCACTGGTCTGGTCTCAGTCAACGGAGGATTACTATGGCACGGGGGTTGATTACAGCGATTTCACAGCAAGTGAAACAAAAAAGGATGTACACGGCCACAGTCAGGAAGCGTTCAATGGATACTACGAAGCATTGGTACGTGCTCATATTCCCTTTGATGTTATTGATGACATCTCTCTCACAGACGGCACATTATCTCGGTACCGGATGGTTCTCCTGCCGAATACTGCCTGCATGTGTGATGAAGCTGCCGGTGCTTTGCGTGCGTTTGTTAAATCCGGCGGGAATCTCCTTGCCAGTTTTGCGGCTTCACTTTACGACTATTCAGGTACCATGCGTAAGGATTTTGCTCTTTCTGATGTATTCGGCTTAAGCTATGCAGATAAGATTCTTGGAACGTTCGACTATGACTACGTTGCCACAGCAAAGGGATCTGATGAAATTCTTGGGCCGATGCAGGAACCTTTACCCGCACCGCCAAACGCTTTGGCAGTCAGGGTAACGACAGCTAAGCCGTTGTTAATGCTGTATGAAAAGCTGTCTGCCCGGTATATTGCTCTTCCTCCGGTTAGTGAGTATCCTGCAATGACAGTCAACACCTTCGGTAAAGGCAAAGCTTTTTATCTGGCTTCTGATGCTGACCAGTTTTATTGGACCCATCGTATTCCTGAACATTTACAATGGCTCACATCTCCAGTGCTGAACACGGTAACGCAGCAGGTAAGGATAGGGAATGTCCCGCAGACTGTGGAGCTCATAGTAAGAAGGCAGGGAGAAAACAAGCTGCTTATTCATTTGATAAATTTCACCGGGAATATGCACCGTCCAATCACGGAGATTGTCTCCTTAAGCAACATTGAAATTCGGTTTGAGGGTTTAAGACCGAAGAGAGTCAAAGCCTTGATTTCCCAAAAGGAATTGGCTGTAATTCAATCCCCGGAAACCTTAACGGTAACTTTGCCGTATCTGGATTGTTACGAAGTAATTTCCTGCGAATACTGAAAGGAGAAATATATGCTTGATGACGTTAAAATAATACGGGAGCTTGCCAGAAGTGTAGTGGAAATTGCCCATAGTGATCAAATGCAAATTACAAAGAATATGTGGAGAAGGCATAACAGTCTTGAAAAGGTAGAACGCCCGCCGGTAATGTGCCGTCCCTGTGGTGCATGGGAACGCGAGTTTTTGCCTCCTGAAGTATTTGTTTCAACCGATCCGCTGTTTAGAGGAATTGAGGCAATACTCAGAATGCGTTTGTTTAAAGCGGCACATGTTCAAGACGATGAGGTTGTTGAGCCGTGGATTGATATGCCTGCAGTACATTTGGGTGAGGAAAGGCCTCTAATGTGGGGTGTGAACGTTAATACAATAAACCCAAAAAAAAACGGTGGTTCATTTATTTTCAAACCGGAAATTATGGCAGAGGAAGATATCGATAAGCTTAGAGTTCCGGAATGGCGGGTTAACGAAGCAGCTACGAGTGAGCGCTATGAAAGAGCGTGTGAGCTGCTTGACGGAATACTTGACGTGCATATAAGTTACGGGCGCTTAAATGGAGCAGGTTTTGCCTATTGGGGCTCTTATCTACGCGGCCTGGAGCAGATGATGTATGACTGCGTGGATCGACCCGAATGGTTTCATCGCTTTATTAAGTTTATATGTGACGCGCATATCAAACATATAAAAGGTCTTGAAGCGGATAATCATATTGTGAGAAACGATGTCGGTAGTGTTGACGCTGCTTGTATGACGTGTAACGAGTTGCCGCGGCCCGATTTTAACAAAGCACATGTAAGGCTAATAGATACCTGGGGTGCTGGGGATTCTCAGGAATTTGCCCTGGTTTCTCCACAAATGTGGGAAGAGTTTATTCTGGATCATCAAATTCCCATTTTCGAGCTGTACGGACTGATAAGTTACGGCTGTTGCGAATCGCTTGTAGGGAAAATTGAAATACTGAGAAAAAAGGTGGCGAATTTGCGGAGGGTCACTGTTTCTCCCTGGTCTGATATTGCGCATACAGCCGGGCATTGCAGGAAAGAAGTTGTAATGGAAATTAGGCCAATGCCCTCTGATGTGCTTGCAGTCTTTGATAAGGATGATATGCGTAAAGATATAGAGAGTAAAATGAAGCAGGCAGGAGATACAATCTATGATTTTTGCCTGCAAGATATAGAAACTGTTTTTGGACGTCTCGAAACACTTTCTACCTGGACAGCAATCGCAAAAGAGGTAGGTGAAAAACTGTATAACAGATAATTTGGATATGGTAATAGAATAAGGGGATAGTATGGGTTTAACATCTAAAGAAAGAATGCAAATTACTATGAATCATGAAGAACCGGACAGGGTTCCGTTTCACGCTAATTTTGTCCCGGAATTGCAGGAAATAATAAAAAAACGTTATGATAAGGAGCTTGGAGAGATAGATATAAGTTTTAAGGAAAAACACCAGAGTATTAATAAAATGGACATACTGTTTAAACATGATATGCTTCTTCTCTCCTACGGTCTTGATACGAGCTACTATAGAGAAACAGATTTCGACACATATATAGATGAATGGGGAATAACCTGGGAAAAAGTTCCTTATAAAACAAAATTCGGAGTCGGTCATTACACAGAAATTATTAATTGCCCTCTTGCCGATGATAATGCTTTAGACAATTATACTCCTCCGAATCCTCATAATGAGGATATGGAATACGCGGAAGAGATTATAAGCAAGTATGGAAATGAATATTATATGTGTGGAGTTGTTTCAAATTCAACATTTGAAGCTCTGCGTTATCTTCGCGGAACGACTCAGGGTTTGATTGATGTAGTAGCAAACAAGGAAATAGCTCATAGAATAATGAGAATGGCAGCAGATTATCATGTAATACTGGGAAAAAAGCTTATTGATTTGGGTGTTGATATGCTATTGCTTGGTGATGATTTTGGGGCTGAGTATTCAATGCTAATTTCACCAGAGACGTTTAGAGAGATGATTAAGCCTCATATTGCATACATGATAGATGAGTTCAAGAAAAAAAACAAAAATATTAAAATTGCTTTTCATAGTGACGGTTATATCGAACCTGTTATTGATGACTTAATAGAAATAGGAATCGATTTATTGAATCCGGTTCAACCGGAATCAATGGATCCGGCACATCTCAAGAAAAAATACGGGAAGAAAATATCTTTTTGGGGAACAATCAGCACCCAGCGAACTATTCCTTTCGGCAGCCCGGGTGATGTTGAAAATGAAGTAAAGGAAAGAATGAGAACTTGTGGGAAAGGCGGCGGCTTCATAATATCCCCAACCCATAATTTTCAACTTGACGTACCAATAGAGAATATTGAAGCCTTCTATAAAGCAGTTAAAAAATATGGTAAATATTAAAAAACATACTGTAAGAGAAAAACATCGCGAAATTCACGATTAAGCTTTTTCAGCGAGTTCCTCAATGTCGGGCAGCCAGCCGTCATTGATACGGCTGCACATATCAATGATTTTTCTCAAATCGCCGTCCAGGTCGGGTTGGAAAGAGGCCTCAAGATAACATACAGCCCTGGT
>JAGLNY010000371.1 GCA_023139255.1 Spirochaetales bacterium | reverse complement strand
ACGTTAGACACAATAATTTTCGGGGAGGTGTTTTTTTGTATCGAATTGCAATCTTTGCTGATCTTCATGCAAACGTCTTTTACAAAAAAAGAACTTGACTTTCTTGGCATAGATATACTTGAAATTCATCTAACTACTGATCAGATAAAGAGTATCAGAGAATAAATGAATCTCAGCCAAACAGTATTTGCCAAGATTCTCAATGTAAGCCCTTCTTCAATACGCCAATGGGAACAAGGGAAAAGAACACCAAGTGGCTCGACTAAAGTTTTATTAGAACTCCTTGAAACATCGCCGTATCTTCTTGACTACAGGCTTAAAGTATAAAAATGGAGTGAGTGGTATGGACATAAGATCAAAGATAGACAAATATGTGCAGGATAATAATTTTTCTGGTCACATTTCCATCTACAGGAAACAGAATAGCATTTATCATAATTCATTTGGGTTTAGAGATATTTCCAATAAAATACCAAATAATAGCAGCACACTATTTGGAACGGCATCCGGAACAAAGACTTTTACCGCATTGGGTATCATTAAGCTGATTGAATTAGGCTTAATCGAGCTTTCCACAACAATGTATGATATTTTTCAAAGCGATTTGAGCTTTATCAGCTCTGAGGCTACAATAAAACAATTACTTACTCATACATCCGGGATATTTGATTACTATGATGAAGAATTGATTACCGACTATGATAATTACACCGTTGAAATCCCGTGGTTCAGACTGGAAACACCATCTGATTATCTTCCATTGTTTGAATCAGCAAAAATGAAGTTTAAACCCGGTGATAGACCATCGTATTCCAATGGAGGCTATGTCTTTCTAGGAATTATTATTGAGAAATTATCAGGCCTAATTTATCGTGATTTCATGAGTAAGAATGTATTTGAGCCATTAAATATGAGGGCTACCGGATTTTATGCATTTAATGCACTACCGGAAAATGTTGCGTATGGGTATATATCTACAGAAAACAAACTGTTAACAAACATTTATCAACTTCCGATTCGCGGTGGTGGTGATGGGGGAATGTATACGAATAGTTCTGATATGCTGACTTTTTGGACAAAACTTTTCTGTAATGAGTTGATTCCGGAAGCGCAGTTGAAAGAATTTATTAGCAAGGAAGTAGAAATATTTAATAATCAGAAATATGGTTTGGGAATTTATATTTCAGTATTTGAGAAACGTATGTGTTATTCTGCAAATGGATGTGATGTCGGTGTAGGTTTTACATCTTTGTATGTCCCTGAAATTGAGCTCAACATCAATGTTTTCTCTAATATGACCGGCGGGAATGAAAATATTATGGATTTTATAAGAAAACATGGCAGCGATTTACTTCACCATCCAGGATAACAAGGTGGTTTTTCTGCTGGCCGGGGGTGACAAGTCCAGCCTACAACCTTCTAAGGGTTGAACTAGTAGACGGCCATATCAAATAACAGCGAATATGCGGTTCCGGCGACAAACGCCTTCACCCAAATTGCCCATTCGCAGAACGTTGAAATTTCTTACCCTTGACATTTGTATGACAATGTAGTACACATATTCTATGGTCTTCTATGATAAGGATGTGCAAAAAGATATCAAAAAGAGAGTTCTTCCAAAAGAAATAGCAAAATTATTCTATAATGCATTTTGCTCACTGGAGCAAACGAAGGATTTGAATCTTTTTGACATAAAGAAATTGGTAACCAACTCTTCAAAAGACTATTACAGACTAAGAAAAGGTAAATATAGAGCAATATTCACTATTGAAGAGGATGATTTCTACGTACTAACAATATCTAAAAGAGCGGAGGTATATAAGAAATGGCTGTAGTATCAGTAAGATTAAATAAAGATGAAGAGCAAATCCTGGAGTATTTAACTGAGTATTTTCATGAAGAGAAGTCTACACTATTCAAAAAGTCCTTATATGAAATGTACGAAGATATTCAGGATATAAAATTTATTGAAAATTATATTGAAGAATCTAATATAAAAAAAAGAGAGTTTATTTCAGGTGATGATTTATTTAGCTAAGGACGGATAAGAAAAATCATTTAACAAATAGAAGTCTTAGCGTAGCTGCCGAAAAACACCTCTCCCGGAATAATATTGAATAAAAGAGAAATCTCAATTTGATAAGGGATTTGAAGCAGCAGCTATGTTAAGACTTTGTTGGACGAAACCACAGCAACGGTAGTAAGGAATTTAAATGCAGGTTATTGCGAAGAGTCGATTGGGAAATTTGGGAATTGTACATGCACCTGAAAGAATTGTTGGCCTGCCGCTTCATGCCTATAATAGATCAAAGGATAAGTGAAAAAATTGAGTAAATCTGAAAAATTTTGGAACAGGACCGCACAGAAATATAATAAAAAAGAAAAAGGTGAAGAGAGTACCTATGGTGAGTATCTGGGGAAAATTACAAAATATCTTAAAAAGGATGATAGTGTTCTGGATTTTGGATGCGGTACAGGATTGATAGCAATTGGAGTAGCTGGAAGTGTGAAAAAAATATTGGCTATTGATACCTCTTCGGAGTTGATTGAAATAGCAAAAAATAACACAATAGAGAGAAATATAAAAAATATTGAACATTCATGTTCATCAATATTCGATAATACATATAAGGAAAATTCTTTTGATTCCATTTTAGTTTTATATATTTTCCACCTATTGGATAACTTGCCTTCGGTAATGAATAGGCTGAATCAATTATTAAAACCATCTGGAATTATTATTTCATCAACACCCTGTATGGGGGATAAAAATAAATTTCTTGGTATTATTCTGAAAATTGCTAGTTTCTTTGGAATCGTTCCTAACATAAATGTGTTTAAAATAGCTGAACTAACAAATCAAATTGTCAATGCCGGTTTTGAAATTATTGAGACAGAATTATTGGATAAAAATGGACAGCAGCATTTAGTAATTGCAAAAAAACCCAGAGATGTCCCAGGTGCATATTTTCCCCCTACATAAAATTCTATGATATACTCTGTTAAATTTATAGAATACATGGTGATGTTTTGGCGTTAGCCCCCATATCATGCATCAGAAAAAAGAAAAAAGAAAAAAGGAATAGCTATGATAGAAAAAAAAGATTTAAATAATTTAGTGAAATACTTCGTTTTTTCATACTTGCTGTTTTGGCTATTGCTTGCTTTGACCGGATATCTTATATCCTTAGAAGTTCCGTTGCTGGTACAGAATATAATTAAAAACGTATGCGCCTGGACTCCAACATTTGTTATTCTGATTATGTTTAAAAAACTATACCCCAATGTCACATTTAAAGAGTATATGAAATCACATTTTATGAAGAAAATAAATCCAATGATGTTTTTCATATCGTTCATATTGCAGGCATTAGTAGTAGTTATAGCTGTTCTTGCATTTTTCAAAATTAACAATAAGCCTTTGAATACAATGACCTTTATCAGCGTTTCATCCATTCTTCCCGTTCTGATCATGGATTTAACAAGTGGGGCGTTAGGTGAAGAACTTGGATGGCGAGGTTATGCACTTAATATTCTACAAAAGAAGTATGTCCCGCTGGCAGCCGGCCTGATAGTCGGTATAGTATGGGGTTTTTGGCATCTTCCGTTGATGATTTTATCCGGGTATTCAGGCTTGGAATTAGTATATTATATTATTGCATTTATGGTGGC
>JAGLNY010000370.1 GCA_023139255.1 Spirochaetales bacterium | reverse complement strand
ACCGATTTTATATCCTGTAGACAGGTATATAATACTGCCTCTATTATCAATAACAGAAACAACGGGAAAATCAAGATTAAGAGGATCGTACAATCCCTTTTGGAAATCCTCGAGTAGTAAAAAGCCTTCATCTTTTTTAATTTCGATATTCTCAGGCAGTTTTTCCTCACTGCCTGCAGCAAATAAATCCGACAGTATTCCCTTTTCACTATAAATTGTTATGTCGGCACCACTGCTGTCAAAAATTTCTTTTAATCTGGAAAGATCCCTGATAAAATGCCTTGTCGGCTCAGTGCCGGGTTCGATCCAGGCAGTAATCATCTTTTTAGCAAGTTTACTGCTTACTTTTCCCAGACTGACATTTTTTTCATCCTCTTTTCTTATCTCAAAAGCGATTATTTTTGTTTTTCCGTATTCTACAGTAAAAAAACTTAATTTTGATAGAACCGTGCCATTAGCCAACCTGTTGCCTGTAACCAGCAGATAACTGCCTGTTTTCAGTTGAAGGCCTGCAGCAAACACATCAAATTCAGTATCCTCGTAGTCTAATAAAGAATAGTGGCCTTGTGTAAGCTTTGAAATAGTAAAATCCCTGGAATATTCAGGTTTCATACTTCTATCCGGGTCTCTGGTATCCAGTATAATACAGCCTGTTTTTCTCTCTTTTCTGAATGTATCAGGGCTGGTAAAATCAAAATCAACCCACTCTTTGTTTTGAAAAAATTGTGGATTATTATCCGCAGGTTCCAATCTTGAAGGAATTCCAAAACTCCTGCATAGAGCGACAAGAAAAATATCTTTTGAAAGAGAATCAGCTTTTTTATGCTCATACACACCGATAGGGGTAATAGGATTTCTGTAGCTGCTGATTTTTTCAACTGTTTCAATAGTGTTTTCTATCCAGCCGGCGATCGCGCATGGATTCTGCCTGAATTTCTCTATTTCCTCTTTTACGAATTTTTTCTGAAAAAATCCCTTGTATGGGACTAAAAGTTCGTTTTTTATCCTCGGATCGAGAATATACCTGCTGAACTCTTCGCTGTTTTTATAGTGTTGAGAATGTATAAGATGATCATTTAGTACATCAGGTTCAATGTCCCTTACATCCTTTTCTACCAGGGTTTCCAGCAGACGTACACACAGATCTTTATGTTCCGAATACATACTGCGGATATAATCAACAATTGTTTTCCAGTTTCCTCTGCTGGTTTCCACAAGTTTCCAGATGCGGTCTGCATCAAAACCGGTCTCTGATGCAAGTTCATCAACCTTTTCTTTTTTTATGAAGGTAGACTCGTATGCTTGCCGTATGCTGTCTTCCTGCTTGAGTCTTCGTGTATTTTCTTCTTTTTCCTTTTCTGAAATTTCAAGTGGTTCAAGAGGGATTTCATTCGGAGGAACCATATCAATATTTTTGGTATATTCAGCAGTCCCATGTTGATTCAAAACAATTTTTACTGTATCGGTTTTTTCGACAGATATTTTTTCATACCCGAAAAGATCATTCTTATATACGAAAATTAAAAGATCGCCAAGGCCTGTTGTAAGAGAAGCCTTTCCATTAGCTGAGGTGGAATGTATTGAAATGGGAAAAAACTGTCCGGAATTATACACCATATACTCAACAACAGCATCGGAAACCGGCCTGTTCTGTTCATTCAGCACAGAAACTTCTATTTTTTTCACCTTTGCATAACGTGAAAGAAGATTGATTTCAGTGTGCCAATTATCTTTCAGAATCACCTCGCCATTGCCCGAGTAATTTCCCGGTACCTTTGTATGTACCATCATTGCTCTTTTAGCAGGACCTCTAAACCAGGCCATGTCCAGAACAGGGGCAGGTTCACATGCTCCTATAAAATGCCATGTCCCGTTTATCCAGGCTTCCACCCAGGCATGATTGTCATCGCAGTGCGCCCAGCGGGGAGAATAGCATTGGCGGGCAGGGATACAGACCGACCTTAGTGCAGCTGTTGTCAGTGTCGATTCCTCACCGCATCTGCCGAAAGCTGTTTTAATAATATTAAGAGGAGATTCTGTCCTGATGTCAGTTGGCTTGTATGTTGCTTTTTCATGGCACCAGTGATTTACTTCCAGGACAGCATTCTCCATAGACAGGTTTTCTACTCTTTCCTTTAACTCGTTGTAGAAGATCATTCTGGAAGCATCCATATTTTCATTGTTAATTCTGCAGAATAGTACAAATCTCATAAATATGTCATCGGGTATACTGTCTCCCCATGGCATCTCTTTTCTTGCATTTATTGATGATCTGACATTCTGCAGATAAAAATCCCTGTCATGAGCGGCCAGATCATGTAGGGGCATATAGTCATACAGAAAGGTTATAGCCGCTTTTTCTTCATTTGTCATAATATACCTGCCAGGGGGCATCATAGAAACTATTATCCTGCCGGTCAAGATGAAAACTCTGTATTGCAAAACTTTCTTTTTACAAAGTTGAAATAGCTTAAAAGTGTGTTGATAAAATTAAAGCTAAAATACCTTTGCTATGAATCTTTCATCGCTGAAGTGGATGAAGAAAGCCAGCAATGAAGTTAATTAAATTAACACACAAAGCAAAAAATGATCTGTTCCAAGCTGCAAAATATACAGAAGAACGCTGGGGCAGAAATCAACGAAATATATATGTAAAACAGTTTGATGATATATTTCATCTATTAGCAGATAATCTTTCAGCAGGTAAAGCATGTGACCATATTAAAATTGGTTATAGGAAAGTTCCTCAGGGAAGTCATATTATTTTTTACAAAAAAAATTTAACAAGTAAAATCGAAATAATTCGTATTCTTCACAAAAGTATGGATGTCATCACAAAGTTTATGAACAATTAATAATTCTTGTTTATCAGCCATGTCCTGAAAAACGGATTGTTAAAGTGATATTTTTTTTATATTCATAAAGAATTTTCAGATCTACAAGCCTGGTGACAGCTTTTTTAACCGATGAAGCATGAATAAATCCAGTTTTTTTGAGAAATTTTCCTGTTTGAATATTCTTTCTCCTTCTATACTGAGAGAATTTATTGATACAGTTCCGGTAATTGGGATCCATGAGCACTATGTTCACACAGTGAATGCTGTGAAAAACCGATTGGAAGGACATTTCTTGAGGCAAAGCATATAACGGAAGAGGCTGAAAAAACCGCGAAGGGTTTGACAGAGGTTTTACAATAACTGTGGTGATATGGATATATGGGAGATATATAA
>JAGLNY010000037.1 GCA_023139255.1 Spirochaetales bacterium | reverse complement strand
ATCAGCTATTATCTATAAAGTCTGTACGTTGAGTTCCTCGCAAATACGTATTAATTTTTTATCTCTTGTTAGTAAGATCCCATCATTACGTCTCGCACATACCACATATAGACAGTCGTATACAGGATGATCATTATTCATTGCTTCCCGAAGTGATTCTTTCCAAATTTCCTTCACTGGTACAAATTGATCTATTAAATTTATCCCATCTTCTGCCAGATTAAACGATTCATCATGTGTAAAGCCAGCTATCTTTTTATATTTCCAGGCCACATTGGAGATTTCAGAAATATATATTTCTGGGGCTATTACCGTATCTGCTTTTTGTATTTCATTTTTATATATTTCAAATTCGCCTTTACTTAATAGAATGTCCAAGGCAGCTGATGTATCCAGTATGAGAATCATCTTTCTCTATCTTCCCTTATTAATTTAACTGCATCTATAGTATCTGTTTTGGGATATTTCATTTTTGATAGTCTCCCAAGCAGCGCTCTTCTTCTTAATTTATTATTTATGTGCAGCCCAAGGCTCTCTTTTAATAACACAATTGTTTGCTGAGCAATACTTCTATTCTCTTCATTTGCTATCATACTTAATTTAACATAGACATCTTCCGGAAGGTCTCTAACTTGTAGGGTTGGCATATTCATCTCCTTACGCATGCAACATAGCACACATTTGCATGCTAATCAAGTATATTTACGCATTAATAAGAACAATCGCATCTAATTTTACTTTTAAAGTCAAATACTCGGAATAGGATCCGATGATTTGAGAGTGGTTTGTGGGTGCCTGGTACCCGGGTTGCCCAGGTTTCCTGGATTACTCTCTCGGCCGCGTCAGGGACCGGCACTCGTGTACCGGGATTCTCATATCCATAGGAGTCCCGTAATCCTGGTGATCGAGAAATTCACCGGCACCTCCTGCAGCTCTCCCGAGCGCGAATGCGGCAAATGGGATATCCATAGCCCGCTGGGTAGTCATCTCTTTCTCAATTACCGCTCTCCAGCAAAGCCCCAGCCAGATACAGGCAATCGCAGCGTCTACATTTACCGCCATTACCTTTGATGTAGAGTGGTTTTCCCGTAACGCCTCAGCAAGCGCATGGTAGAAATCCAGAAATACCTGAGGTTTCCCATTTTCCTTGAGAAATTGATAGATTACCTGCTCCCGAGGGTCGTAGTTAACCGCTTCATGTGCAAATACCGGGTGTCCAAGACATGGGATTTTCTCATATTCCAACCCGATAGCCTTTGCTGCATCCTTTTTCTTTTTGAAAGCTGCCGCAGCCTTATGTGCCAGCGGGATTGGGTCAAATGACTTGTCATATGGATCTGTGAGGCTGGTTTCTGAGAATATTTCGAGCAGGAAGGAGACTGCCTTTGCCCCGTTGCCTCCATGGACGGTACCAATAGAGGACAGGGTTCCGATCATGGCCGAATGAGGGCGATTTCCTGCAGAGGCCGAGAGTTTGGCTCCCTGGGCTGAGATAGTGCCTGGTCCGTTTGTGAGCGAAGCAGTGAGGGTCATTTCCGCCAGCCGCTCCTCAAATTCATTCCGCGGCAGAGATCCGGTCCAGTAGAGAATGAGTCCGGCAATGAAAGAACGTTCCCGCATTAAACTCATAAGGGAGTACCCATATATCCGGGGGACAGCCCCGTCATTTGAGCTTGCCCGGGAGGCACCCCTCATCGGCTGACGAACCATTGTATCCACAAAACCCTTCCGGAGCATCATGTATTGACTCTTGTACGGCTCAGGAATAGTTCCCGGGGAAAGCGACAGTTCAGCCGGCAGCTCTTTTCCCAGCTCCCGCAGATTTGAGAACCAGGGGTTCAAGGTAAGAGGTTTGAAACTGCTGCTGTCTTTCGGTATACGGAGCACCTGGGTTACCAGATCCACGGCAAGGGGGATATGGTGCAGGATATCTACCCGTATACCCCGGGATAATGCTTCAGCAAGATCCGCGGTTTTACGGTACTTCTTTGCAGGGGTAAAAGGGGGAATTCTGAAATAGTCGTCAAATAGTGTTTTTTTACCGCTGGCTGAACTCGTCTTTCCTTCAATTACCGCCCCGGCATGGCCAAGGGATACATTGGTTTTTTCTGCAATTGCACCTCCTACGTAGACTATTACCGGTTTGGAGAATTTCTTTTTACTCATCCAGTCAATAGCCTCAGCCTCGTACGTCCCGCCCGGTTCAACATACAGTACCACAATCTTCGTATGCTCATCCTTCTCGGCAAGCATCAGGAAATGTTTCAGGGAGAAGAGGATTAGACGATCCTTTCCTGTGGAAATTCCGAAAGAAACCTGCATCCCGACAGATGAGAGATAGCTTGATATGGTGTTTACCATATTTCCTGAGTTGGAAATAATCGTTATCGATCCTGGTTTAAAGGATTCTTCCGGAGAATCTCCCCCAACAGCGCCGATACGCACATGGTCGTGAACATTAATAATTCCCAATGTATTACATCCCACCACATTTACACGGGCCGCCAGACAGAGTCGATAGATTTTGGCGGTAACTTCCACTGATACATGCTCAGTGATAATATAGAGGGTATCAACAATCCCGGCACCATGCTTCAGGATCTCCTTCACCTCCCCGTAAACAGCATCCGGGGGAGAGTAGATAAGAATCTTGTTCGGATGATTTTCCTTAGGGGTCAGCCTCAGAAGCTCCTCAAAAGTCGCAAAAACACGGATCGGTCCCTGTGGAGTGTCAAGGGTTTGTCCGCCTTTACCGAGGGCCCATCCTCCGACAATATTTGTACAGTACTTCTGACTAATCCCGGTTACCTGGGAGGCTTCTCTGCCGGTTATATTTGATACCGCAATCTTGTCTCCCTTTTTCAATAAATCTGTAAGTTGTTTAGCCCGCATTGTTCAGCCCCCTTAACTTCCCGGCAGCGTTAACCAGTTGAGCTGCATATTCAGCCACCATCGTTACCGGGCTGTCCGGTCCGAATACGACATACGGAATCTGCAATTGATCCAGAACCTGCGTCATTATCAGGAATCCCTTCACCAGCTTCGGTCCGCCCCTGCCTATAACTACAGGAATGTGAATCGGTCCGTTTTCCCGACAGTACTCTGAAAGAGCATCGGCAATAGCCTGGAAGGTTATATCAATGAATGTATTGTTAGCTTTGCCGCCAAGGATAAGCAGCAGTTCTGCATGTGTAAGATGATGGTCAAGGCAGCGTTTTGCTGTTCCATACATCCGCTCGTACGGCGGGTTCCCGCCGAAATCGGAAAGGAATATTGGGCTTCCGCCACCGGCATCGAGAATTTCAGTGATAATTGTGGACGCGCCGCCGCCGAAGAGGAGCGGTAAAATCTTGTTTCCGCCCAACTCCGATACGTGAGCCTGACCCTGGTGGGATATTTTATCCCATTCACTCATACTTTCCTCAAAATCGGAGATATTTGCAGGGTATTCCGGATAGGTGATACCCGGGATTTCACACTTATAGTTTGCTTCATCCAGAGTTCCCTTAAAGTCGCAGGCATACGGCTTGCCGTCCGGGGTTATCCGCCAGGGGTTAATTTCCGCGCTGATCATCCCTGTTGAGATAAACATATCCCAGAAAGCAATCAATACGCGTGAAAAGGGGCTGATCAGGTTTTGCGGGCAGTTAAGCTTCTGGAGTGCGTCGCTCGCTTGGTAGGCGTCCAGCCCCTCGAAAATATCGATGGGGATAGTGATTTTCTTATCATCACTCACATTTTCAATATCTATGCCGCCATCCAATGAGATGGTGAGGGAAGGACCCCGGTTAGCTGAATTATAGGTAATAGCTGTGAATATTTCCCATTGAGCCGGGATCATTTCCACCAGGTATGCCCCTCTCGGGAGATTACCGTTAATCTCGATCCCGGAAATCCTGTTGAGCTCTTTCACTGCTTCCTGGGCGCTCCTTATTGTTGACACTGCACCGGCTTTACCGCGTTTTCCCGCAAGGATATCGGGTTTTACCAGTGCCTTACCGTTCCAAGCTTCCAGTGATCTCTTTATCTCTGAAACTGTGGAGTTCCCGGAGAGATGTCCAGGTACCGGAATCTTGTATCTTGGCGCGAAATGCTTGATAAATGTATATTCGGTTATTTTTTGTGCCATGCAGGTTCCTCCTTGCAGAAAAAGGCTTTTTCCGGCCTGTGTATCCAGTATAAAAAACTAACTGGTTTTCAGGTCCATTATTGCTACCTTGATATTGTTTATGGATGTCCGGTCCGGGGTAAATACAAACTCAATTACCTTGGTACCGCTTTTAGCGTATCTTGAGACTACATGCTTCTGCTTGGGTGATACCAGCACTGTGCTGCATTGAGATACCAGCCGCATAATTGACTCCTCATCCCGGGAATTTGTCTCTAATACTGATGCAAAATGCAAGTTCAGGCTTTGCAGGACTTCCTTTATGATAGTCAAAAATTTATTGCTGGTGGTTACGATTCCCACGGTTGAGTCGGCCGGGATTTTGGCAATTTCCACAATAGTACTGATTTCAGGATCCAGGTTGATGCCTATTACCGGCTTTTCCAGTCCTCCGAGAAACCCGGTTACTTCGCTTATATGATAGAAACTGGTCAGCACCAGATCGCATGCCTCTATTTTTTTCATTGCATTTTTTTTGTCCGTCTGGAGATTGGAAAGTAGTACCGGTACTCTTCGAATGGCGGATTCCAGTTCCAGATGATCAGTAAAGTAGCGGAGCTGCTCAATATTGCACTCAACAAAAACTATGGTTACCCTGGAAATATCATCTCTTTTTTTTCTTATATAGTTCTGCACTTCCTGTTCGAAATCATCAATAGTAT
>JAGLNY010000369.1 GCA_023139255.1 Spirochaetales bacterium | reverse complement strand
ATATTTCCTTATCAATTTTCCTTTCTCTGTCAATTTTACGCTGAATTTGATTAAATTCCTTTTCAGTCCATCTGCCAAAGAGATGATCCAGGTCGTGTTGCAAAACAGTATATTCTTTTTCTTTTACAGCCTCTTTTAGTTTTTTAGATAGAATGGGTTCTACATCTCGAATAGTAATTTCTTTCATTATTGCCTCAATTAAATATGACATCATATTTTGATAATATTGAACAATCAACAGCAAACAGCTGCATTACCCCTCAAAAAACCTCAACAACCTTAATTAAGTTGGTTTTCCCGGAACTACCGGCAGGAACCCCCGCCGTGACAACGATAGTATCTCCTGTTTTGACAAATCCCCCATCCTTAAGATATTCAGGGGCACAAGCTAACAATGAATCCAATGAAACGAGATCAGAAATAAGAACCGGATTCACACCCCATGCAAGGGCAAGCTGCTGTACAGTCTGAATAGCAGGACTAAATCCGATAATGGGAATCCCGGGACGATACTTGGAAATCAATCTAGCTGTTCCGCCTGAATAAGTAAAACAGGCAATATAAGATGCCCTGATAGCTATAGCTAATTCTCGCGTGGCTGAACCTACCGCTTCGGTGGTACTTTTTTTTCGTTTTATTTCAATATCTTCACGATTTAGCCGTTGGCCCAAGACTAACCGATGATATTCAAGGCTTGATTCAGTATGCATGATTATGCGCTGCATTATTTCTACAGAACGCTGTGGGTATAACCCTGCGGCAGTTTCGCCGGAAAGCATAACAGCACTGCTTCCATCAAGGACAGCATTTGCGACATCAGCTGCCTCTGCGCGTGTTGGTCGGGGATTTTGTATCATGGACTCCAACATCTGAGTAGCGGTAATAACAGGAATCCCAGCCAAATTACAGGCCCGTATGAGGAATTTCTGGATCACCGGCACTTCCTCAGAAGAAGTTTCTACTCCAAGATCTCCGCGGGCTATCATGATTGCACCCGATTCACTGATAATATTTTCTATATCCTGCACGCCCTCAGGTTTTTCGATTTTTGAGATAATGGGGATTACCCTTCCATACGTGTCCTGCATGAATTCTTTCAAGGCACGCACATCATCTGCGCTCCGGACAAAGGAGAGAGCAACATAATCAAGATCGTTTTCAAAGGCAAAGGAGATATCCTTTTCATCTTTTTTTGTGTAGGATGACAGATGGGAAAGGGAAATATCAGGTAAATTCACTCCCTTTCGCGACTTCACAATACCTCCGTCTATCACCTCCGTATGAACATCATGTTGGATAACTTTTGTGACCCTCACTAAAATGAGGCCGTCATCAATGAGAATTCTGTCCCCAGCCGTTACTTCTTCATGCAAGTAAGGATAATCGATACTTATCTTCTCACATGTACCCTCGCAGGGATCGGTAGTTATGATAAGCGTCTCGCCCTTCACAAGATCAATAGATGCTTCTTGCAGACTCCCCACCCGCACTTTCGGTCCTTGCAGATCCTGAAAAATTGCTACAGGGATATCAAGGTCCTTTGAGGCTTTTCGTGCCCAATCAACACTCCGCTGATGCTCAACAACAGTCTCATGGCTAAAGTTAATTCTTATAGCTCGTGCTCCTGCCTTTATGATTTCATAGATGGTGTCATAGTTTCTTGAGGAAGGACCAATGGTTGCAACAATTTTTGCATTGGTTAACATTTCTTTCATAACGTACCTCTCAAACAATAATAGGGTAACTCTGTTACTTACACAATGGGTGTTCTGTTTTCTCAATATAACCGGGGAAGGTATATTGAGAATATAACAAACATTAAACTACTTTATTGTCAAATCTTTGAACCAATTGTTATACATTTTGTTTAATCGTTTGACATATTGCACAATTAATAGTACTCTTAAAGCATGGATATTGGAAAAATTTTTGAACTGGACAATAGAGCTGTTAATTCAATAAAGCAATATGGAAAACAGCGCTTTATTATGAAAAAGTTATCTCTACTATCAGGACGCCCCTATGTACTGCTTCAAGGACCGCGAGGTGTGGGGAAAACCGTAATGCTAAGGCAGCTGCGATCAAAAACTGCTCAGGCCATCTATATTTCTGCCGACACCCTTGAAGA
>JAGLNY010000368.1 GCA_023139255.1 Spirochaetales bacterium | reverse complement strand
ATATTTCTGCCGACACCCTTGAAGATGATGAATCTCTCTCTTCTGTAATTTCAACACTCTATGATAAACATGGTATAACATCATTTTTTATTGATGAAATACATTTCTTCCCAAACTTTCACCAACAATTGAAAGAGGTGCATGATTTTCTTCCAATACATCTGTTCTGTACCAGCTCGGTAGCACTAAGTCTGGAGAATACGGCTTACGATCTCTCCAGACGGGTTCAGCGATTCCTTGTGCACCAATGCAGTTTCCGTGAATACATCTACTTTCTGCGCGATAAGTTGATTCCTCCACTATATATATCTGATATTATTAAAGGGGAAATCAACTCACACTATCTGCCTTATGCCCGGGAGTTCCCGCACTATCTGCAGGGTGGTGGATATCTATTCACCTTTGAACGGGATGCAGGACCGCAGCAGTTTGCTCAGATAATTGAAACCATCATAAAATCAGATATCCCTAAATACCGAAAAACCCTTTCTTTTGATGACCTGATAAAAATCGAAAAAACATTAACTTTTATAGGAAAATCTCCGATTGAGGGCATCAACTACAGCTCTGTATCCCAAAATATCGGAATCACAAAATACAAAGCTCAGCAGTACCTCGAAATATTAGAGACCTCTTTCCTGGTAAGTTCTGTATTCCCGAGCGGGACAAATGTCCTGAAAGAACCTAAAGTATTTATGGAAATTCCCTATCGCACCCTCTACCGACCATATGATGAATGTATCGGAAGCCTTCACGAAGACTTTTTTGCCTTGAGCATGCGGCTTGCTCAAATACCCTTCACTTATGTTAAATCACAGCGAGGGAAAAAGATTCCCGATTTCAGCTTCTCCTGGAACTCAATGAATATCATTCTGGAAGTGGGTGAAAAAGGGAAAGGGCGCAGTCAGTTTAAAGGCGTTACTTATGACCGGAAGATAATTCTTTACCACAGTCAGGATGATCTGTCTATTTCAAAGGATCGTATTCCGCTGTTTCTTCTTGGCTTTCTGGAGGCCGGGTAGAAGTTTGGATTCGATATCTGGTGTAGATTTTCCGTATTGTTTTCCGGGAACCAATTATCATCCACATCAAGAATCGGTTTTCTTATTATATAAAGCGCTTTCTTTTGTTCAGTATCATAAGATTTTTCAACTCTACCGGTCTCTTTTTATCCAGCCAATTCTCCTGAAACCTCGGCTGACTAACAAGAGTCGCCAGAGAAGCAATCGTTTTCAGATGAAGCACCCTTTTATCTTTGGTTCCGCAAAGAAAGAAAACAGCCTTTACCTCAGGTTCATTCTTTGTAAAACGTATTCCGTCCTTACAACGTACAATATGAATAAAAGTACAATTTTCTCCATCAAGCACAATATGGGGAATAGCCAGAAAGGGAGAGACTGCTGTATTGCATTCCTGTTGACGCTTCGTAAAACGCTCAATAACGACCTTCTCATCCATTTTAGTTTTACGGGTAATATCCTTGACGATCATCAAAAGCAGCTGCTGATAATCCAGAGGACCTTCTATATCAACTACAGATGCATCTTTGATCAACCTGTCAAAACTATCTTGTTCAATCTCATCCCGATTAATTAAAATGTCCCGAAGCTCATTTTCCAGTAGATCTTCTGTTAATCGTTTGTCAGTGATCCGTTTAAGGAGGTGCAATAAAGCATATTCACTTTTGACCTTCCTGCGCCCGTAAAAGAGATACAGACAGAAACAGGCAAAGACAAATCCCAGACTGATTTCTATGGCCTGAGCTCCCAGTTCAATAATGTAAAAACTAAAAAGAGCAATGCAGCCTATCTGCAGCCAGGGGTAAAACGGAGCCCTAAAGCTGGGCTGGTAGTTACTCAGTTTGCTTTCCCTTATTATAATCACCGCAAGATTAGTTAGCACATAGCTGATCAGGATTACTGTTGAAGCTGTTTTTACCAGCATTTCCAAAGGCAGCAGTAAAGATAGATAGATAAGAACAATTGTAACTACCAGGGCTAAAACCGGGATCTTCTTTTTTTTGCTGACACCGGCAAAAAAGGAAGGTATCAGCTTATCACGGCTTAAGGCGAGCGGATAACGGGAAGCAGACATCAATCCGGCGTTTGCAGTGGTAATGAAGGCCAGCATAGATGCGATGATTATTGCCAGATATCCTGTTGTACCCATAAAAAGTTTGGCAGAATCGGCAACAGGGGTCAGAGAGCCAGAAAAAGCCCCTGATTCGAGTGTGCCTGTCAGTACAACAACAATCAGTGAATAGAAGAAAGTAACCACAACGATGGATACAATCATACCCAAAGGAATATTCCGCTTAGGATTCAGCACCTCTTCAGATATATTGGCTACCTTTAACAATCCTCCGAAAGAGATAAAAATAAATCCTGAAGTGATGATGATATTATTAACTCCGGCATCACCAAAAGAAGAAAAATGATCAAATTTAATTTTCGGCAACCCCATCAGAATATAGACTACCAACAAACTCAAAAGAGCTGCTACCATGACAATCTGAAACA
>JAGLNY010000367.1 GCA_023139255.1 Spirochaetales bacterium | reverse complement strand
TTGACGGCAACGGATTTCAGGTCCATCGTTATGTTTTCACTCCCGGTATTACGGATTACCATACCCATATACCTAAAGCCGTGAATAAGAAAAGCCGCCTGATAAACCTGCGCTCCGTCCCTTAGAGTTATCCGGCCTGCGGTATAGGTACGTTCAAAATCCGTATTGGGACGCTCGGTCTGCAGGACGTCTTCACTGTAAGCCAGATCTATAACGACCCCGGAAACACCTTGCGCAACATCAATAACAGGATAACCGGTTACCTGTTTCCCAAAATCAATTTGGATATATGCCGCACTGCGGGGCGGGAGCATGACAGAAGCCGCAGATTCCCGGTCATGCAATATTGCTTCCGGATTACTTATTAGCAGGGTAGTCGGTTCCTCTATTGGATAATCCTTGAATTTCACGGCAAAAGAACTGTCAGATTCAGACCGGGCAGAAGGTTCAATCCGGGCAGCAAAGGGTTCCGGGATTTGACCAAGCCGCATTATTGATACAGGATGCATGGGTGTTTCACGCAAAAAGGGAATCAGTCGTTTGGAAAATATCAGGTTAACGGGAATAATTTCAGGTCTTTGCCATGCATCATCATTAAATCCAGGCAGGGCCCAGTCCGTCTGCTCCATCCGCATATCTTTATATTCCTGCGGCCCAGGCCCCCAGCCTGTTGTCTCCGGGTCCCCTTTTATCGGTTTAGACCAGTGCGGCGTATTTTGCTTAAAAGAGTTATCGCGAATTACTTTCCATTGGCCGGGATTCTGGCTTATTTGGCAGACTTTATCTTCTGTGTGTATCTCCCCTTCAACCCACAGCCCCATTACCGCAATCTTTTCCGTAAATGTCTGTAAACCACGATGATAAACCTGGACCGCAATCACATTTTTCCCCGCCTGCAGCTGCCCGCATACATCATGTTCATCATATTGGTAATAAGGCGCAGCCTCACGAACCGGCCCGCGCCCCAAATAATGGCCGTTAACATATAATTTGTAATAGTTACCCGCAGAGATCCTTAAAACCGCCGATCGCGGCTTTTGCTGCAATTCCATACTATGACGAAACAGAGCATAGGTATTTCTATTACACACATCGGATGGGGTGCCGGAATTAAACCATAAAAATGGATATTCTTTCATTTCGCCGATAATTATTTCATCAAAATTGCAATGTGCGGTTTTCATGGTATTATCCTTGTAGTCTTCCATCCTTGAAAAAATCGTCTTCTTTGAAGAAATCGTTTTTCCCTTACTGTAATTAAAATTCATTATACCAATCCTGCCCCGGTTGTAAAGAACGGTTAATTGAGGCAGTTTTAACCATTCCGGCAAAAGCCGCGATCAGAAGTTTAGCTTGACACACTGCAGCTTTTCTTATTATCTATCCACAGAAGCCGTTCCCGGAAACCTGTTGGACTTTGGCTTTTCCGCACAGATTCGCAAAAAGGGAGATGATTTCATGGTACAAAAAAATGAAGGAATGCAGTTTATGGATGGGGACTTCTGGCGCGATCAGGTATTGAACGACCTGATGCCGTATTGGTTCAATAATGTAAGGGACGAAGAACACGGAACGTTCTATTTGAACCTGTCCCGCCAGTGGAAGCCTACCCCACCCTGGGACAATATCCCGGCAATGATCAGCCGCCAGATTTTCAGTTTTTCCACAGCCTACATGCTGTCCGGCGAAGAGAAGTATATCGAGACAGCCCGAAAAGCAGCAGCCTATCTGCTGGAACACGGTTGGGACAAAAAATACGGAGGTTGGTTTGGGAGTATTTCCCAAACCGGGGAGCCGAAGGACACGGTCAAAGCAGCTCCCGCACAGCTATACAGCAATGTAGGGCTGACCCAGTACTATATGGTCACGGGGGATGAACAGGCTCTCTCTCACGTCCTCAAATCCGTAGAAATTCATAAAACGAAGGCTCATGACAAAGAGTTCGATGGATATTATGTCAGCCTGAACCGTGATTTAAGTGTGCATAATTTCACCAAAACCAAGCATAGCCTCTATGGTCAGGGATCTTTATTGCCCAATCTCTTTCTGACAACCCGTAATGCGGACGTGCTGCGTTTCTCGGAACACCTGGCGGACCTGAGCATTGACCGGATGCTGGAACCCGATACCGGGTGGATGTTGGGATACCCCACTGCATTTGATGCAGAGTGGAATTATACACCAAATATAGTAGATGGCAAAGAAGCAATTTATCTCGGGGCCAGTTCTACCGCCGCACTCTTTTTCCTGCGTCTTTACCATGCAAACGGAAAAGATAAGTATCTGAAGGCCGGTAAATTATTGGGGGATAATCTCTGTAAATACGGATGGGATGCAGAGAGGGGCGGATGGCATACTCTTGCAGAGAAGTCACTTCCGCATCACCCTTTTCCCGATCAGAAAGTGTGGTGGTGGATCCAGATTTATGGTGCATTCCTCCAGCTTCAGCTTTACCGCGTGACCCGCGAAGAGAAGTACCTGGATCGGTTCCGAAAGACAGAGCTCTTCTACGATCGTTACTTTATGGATCACGAATATGGGGGTGTTTTTCTCGGTGTCACTCCTGAAGGGTCGCTTGTCGGGGAGGGTCAGAAAGCCGAGGCATGGCAGACCTCCTATCATGAGATAGAACACGGGTTCCTCAACTATCTCTATCTCAATCTATATGTGAATAAGCGTCCGGTCGTACTCCATTTCAAGTTAGACGGCCCAAAAAAACATTTCGTCTCCCCGGTGGATGATCCTTTGGTACGGATTTCCGGGGTACGGATCAATGGGAAACCCTGGACAAATTTTGATGCACAGGAACGAAGCATCACCCTTCCCGACGGAAAAGACCTGAAAGTGGAAGTTACTCTTGTTCTCTAGAAAATCGTGCCCTTAAGATGATAAATACAAGGAAGAAGTACATCTATTAAGAAAAATTCCTAATCTCAGAAAGCTGTCTGTGAGTCCATGGAGTGATTCCGATAAGATTATAGAGGAAGTCGGGTCAGATTATGTTTTAAGCCGTAAACCGAAGGGCAGTGTCATGTGGAATTTACCATGAAAGATATCTCTACGGTTAACTATGAACCGCAAAGATTATGGGAATGTGAGACCCTGGCTTCTAAAATCGCCGAGGATTATAGTAGATAAATTTCAGCGTCTTTCGCGAGTTTCATCAAAAACCAGTAGTTTCGCCACCATCCCACCATAATTACACCAACAGAGCGGGCGTAAAGATGAACGGTATCCGGCAATATATCATAATCGTCGGAGAGGAATACCGTAAAGTTGTCAGGGACAACACGACGGTGTGACAGAAATTCTGCAGCCCGCCCCGAAACATCTTCTTTTCGATAACCAATAGCTGCCAAACCGATCAGGAAGTCGATTTCGTGCCGGGGTCGGTATCGGCCATGATGCCGTGTGTGCGTGTAGGCAAATCCAAGACCTTTTTGCGGGTCAAAGTCATCGGCAATATGCGGCTTGAAATCAGGATGTATGGATTCCGGACAAAATCGTCTGACAGTTCCAGGTTCTTCGTAAGTCGAAAGCCTCTCCAGAAGCCTCTCAAAAGCCTCATCCAGCAGCCCGGGGGTAAACACCTCGTAAAACTGATCTCCAAGAATTTTATGGAGCATATCGAGGTCGCTTCCCCAGCAAAACGCCGGTTGGGAACTTCCCTGCGGGTACAGTTCGTAATTCCCCGAAGAAAACATGGAGAGGCGTTCTTTTAGATGCCCCTGCCATTTCGGATTATCTGTATCCGTTTGTGCTGCCCAAGCTATTGCAGGAAGATAGAAACTGTTCGCATGGGTGGAACGGGAATCCTGCGGATCATAACGGTGAATAAAACTCTTGTAGTAGAAGTATTCAAACCCCTGTTTCTCATACCAGTCGAGCGTATTCAGCATCACAGACCGGATATCCGCTGCAGTCTGCGGTTCTGCATAGGGGAGATATCG
>JAGLNY010000366.1 GCA_023139255.1 Spirochaetales bacterium | reverse complement strand
TCCAACGCAAATTCCAATAATCATCGTTTTCATCAAAAGATCCATTCTGTAGCAGGTTGTTTCCTGTTGGGATATAACTTATATTCATTTCTTCGATAAACTGTGCTGCATAACCCGGGCGTTGATTTGCAAAATCCCGAATAACCTCTATTTGATGGTACCATCTATTAATTGAAGTATCTTGGAAATTTATTTCATTTGAAGCCATATAAGAGGGATATTCCGGAATCCATCTGTTCAGCTGCCGTGTAATATACGGTTCAATTTTTACTGCTAACATATCAACAATAGAAAGCAGCCTGTTTGTTCCTAAAAGGGCATCAGGGTTAACAATTTTTCCGCTTTCTGATCCGACTAGCTGTTCATATCTTAAGAAGAATCTTTCCTTGAAACCCTGATTTTGCATTAAACTTTTAAATAGTTGAATTATCTGATTGCTGCTATTACTTGTTAACAAACGATTTAATGAATTAAAATCTGGTCGTCCGATAACTTTAGTCTCAAGTAAATTTACTTGTGACCAAAACTCCTCAGTATCATAGGAGGCATCAGTATCATAGATTATCCATCTCCATAGTGAACCGGGTTCCCATGATTTCCATGCTTTTACATTATTTGCCGGCCAGTCACCATTATTAATAAATGTTTCAACTACGATATAATCAATAAATGAATCAATATCAATATATTTTTCAACTTGATTATAGTATCTATCCAAATAGAGATTTGACTTAGTTATATAGTTAAACATCTCAATGTATGCGTCACTCGTTCCATTCCTTGCGCTGAAAGTATAGGTACCAAAAACCAGATCAAGCTGCTTTGGATCTATCTGGTAAGTATCTTCTAGCATTTCTTCGTTGACTTTTTCCCGGATATTACTGATACCCCAAAATTGTCCATTTATGAACAATAGGGCTTGTTGATAATCTTGTACATCAAGTCCCAAAGGCCGAACCAACTCACTTGTTATTATATCCCGCATTATTGCCCGGGGAAAATCTGAAGCTCCGGTTCTGAGTAATAATGAATATACTGTATCTGAATTATTCCTAAAAAACAAATTGGGAATTTCACGTTCTCGTGAATAGATTGCCAGAGATTTATTTGGGAACCCCCTTGTAGCAGATCCAAAAATCTTTAGTTGGCAGAAAATGTCAATATCAGGAACTTGTCTGGATGAATCGGTAAAATAGGTAAACCTGGCAGGAATTTCCCAATCCTTCTGAAGATAGTTCGGGTTCTCAGGGTCGCTGCCTGTTACATAGATTCCTGACACATCATCCCAAAGATTAGCGGGGTCAGTAGTGAGGGATATTACAGGGATATCGATATTTTCGTTAATAAAGTAGGTATAGACCGCTTCAGGGCCTGCTGAAATTCCCTTATACAATCGGGCTTTTACCACTGATGTCTTTTTAACCGTAATACTTCCTTTATAGGTACTGCCGGATTTATTTGATGGATATATCCAATCATGCCGGTTGATTGCCCGGTCTTGATCATCAATTTCAATTCCGTCGTTTATAGTGTAACGAAGTTCATATCCTTCAGGAATACTCTTTGCTGTTATAATCATTGGTTGTTCTGAGTTGTAAAACCCGCTGTTATGTGATAATTCCGGAATTGGGATAATAAGGGAGTTTGACTCCCCGGGTGTTGGATTGGGGAAGTATTCCCATGACGAAATACCGTCAGGGGAACGGCCAATTGAAGTATTTGACAGTGGCACCTGAGCTTCTAAAGTATCCTGGATAATTCTGTCTGAGGATGTCAGAAAAAGGGTTTCTGTGGAGTTGTTTATTGAGAAATTTGTATGATACCAGGTATTATTCCTGCCTGTCCTTTTGTCTTTCCCGGATAAATATATTACCAAGTACTCTCCGGGATTGAGAATATATGTTGCTGAAAACATCCATTTGTTCAGTTTGAACCGGTCATCTGATAGATACCATCCCTTTAAATTTACAGGTTCAGGGCTGATGTTATACAGTTCAACCCAGTCTGAGTAATCACCGTCTTCATCTTCCAGGAGGCAGGTGTTCCAGCCTGCAAGCTCATTAATTACAATACTTTTTTGATAGACAGGTTCAATTTGTTCTTCTTCCGGTATATCTTTCTGAATGGTGGAATGGGATGGGGTTGTACAGCCGATAACAATAAAAATTATAAACACTATTAAAATGGCTGTATAAAATATTCTGTAATTTCTCATTTCACCATTATAGTCGTGAATTGAGGAGTTCGTCAAACTTGAAATAATTAATTACAAACCCATAAAAAAGCTGCTCCCTTTCAGGAACAGCTTATAATTTTAAAAGTTGGTATACAAACTATATCTCGGAGTTTTTTACTAAAAACTTCAAAAACAAGTACCCTTGTTCTAGTACCCTTGTTCATTTAACCAAAAACCGGCACTATCGCAAGCAGTATACCTGCTGCAACCGCGGAGCCGATAACACCGGCAACATTCGGTCCCATGGCATGCATAAGTAGAAAGTTGTGAGGATTTTCCTCCTGACCGACTTTGTTAACAACACGGGCTGCCATTGGTACAGCGGACACACCTGCGGCGCCGATAAGAGGGTTGATTTGATGATGTCTTGAAAATTTATTCATCAGTTTTGCAAGAAGGACACCGGTCATGGTCCCGATACTGAAAGCTATAAGTCCCAGTACAAGAATCCCCAGGGTTTCCAGCTTGAGGAATTCATCCGCCTGCATTTTTGATCCAACAGAAAGCCCGAGAAATATAGTTACAATATTGATAAGAGCATGCTGTAAGGTGTCTGAAAGCCGGTTTACAACCCCGCTCTCTTTCGCGAGATTTCCGAACATGAGTGCACCTACTAAAGGTGTTGCTGTTGGCAGTAAAATAATGCAGACAATAAGTACCGATATGGGGAATAAGATTTTCTCCAACTGTGTTACATGACGCAGCTGCTCCATCTTGATCATTCGTTCTTTCTTTGTAGTGAAGAGCCGCATAATAGGCGGCTGGATAATGGGTACTAACGCCATGTACGAATAAGCGGCAACCGCAATGGGCCCCAGTAGATTTGGGGATAGCCTGCTGGTTACATAAATAGCAGTTGGTCCATCAGCCCCGCCGATAATTCCGATAGAGGCGGCATCAAAAAGATTGAAGTCAATCCATGGAGTCAGCCCAAGTGCCAGAGCGCCAAGGAGAGCGACAAATATACCGAATTGTGCTGCAGCCCCAAGAATTAATGTCCGGGGATTAGCGATAAGCGGTCCGAAATCTGTCATTGCCCCGACGCCCATAAATATCAGGAGCGGGAAAAGGCCATTTTCTACACCGGAGTGATAGAGAATACCAATAAAACCGTTTTCTGTGAAATTAGCAATTTCAGCTAATGGGATATTTGCCAGAATTGCGCCGAAACCTATGGGTACCAGCAGGAGAGGTTCGAATTTTTTCTTGATCGCAAGGAAAAGCAGTCCAAGTCCCACCAGAATCATTACAGTTTGACCCCAGGTAAAATTCACCAAACCGGTGGATTCCCAGAATCCCTGTAAAGCACGTCCTAAATCCATATAGTTAACTCCTAGCTAATAACAGCAAGCAGGTCACCGGCTTTTTTCTGGTCACCTTGTGCTACATTTATAGAGGCTACTGTCCCGTTGCACGGGGCAAAAATTTCTGTTTCCATTTTCATTGCTTCCATAACAAGAACCAACTCATTTTCTGTAACTGAATCGCCTGCCTGCTTCTCAATCCTGAGGATCAGCCCCGGCATAGGAGCGGTAATTCTGGTATCAGTTCCAGTGGAAGCGCTGGCTGATTGAGTAACAGCAGCCTGAGCAGCAGGAACCTGAGCGATTGGAGCTGCAGCAGGTGCTTGCCGTGTAGAAGTTTGCTGCGTAGAAACTTGTTCAGCAGAAGATATTACAGCGAGAATATCACCAGCTACTTTTTGATCACCCTGAGAGACATTCATAGATGATATGATTCCGGAGCATGGAGCAAAAATCTCGGTTTCCATTTTCATAGCTTCCATAACTAATATTAATTCGCCGTCAGCTACTTTGTCGCCTGCCTGTTTCACGATCCTGAGAATCAATCCGGGCATTGGTGCGTTTATATCAGTTCCGGAACCAGCAGAAACAGGTGTTGATCCCGCAGCAGCTGTATGCGTTTGTGAAACTACTGTATCGATACCTTCTTTGACATTGATGCTGTATGTTACGCCATTGACAATAGCCACATCACCCTGGAGTTTAACTCCGTAGGGTGTATTATTCACTGTGACAGTATATCCTTCAGGAGCACTCTTAGCGGGCACATCAGCTTCTGCCTCAGTTTTCTTTTCAATTTTTCGAACACCAATCTTTGCTTCACCCTTAAGGTACTGAATACCCTTTTCCTTACAGGCTGCCGCAATAAAGATATTCTCATCAGTAACAGGCAGGTTCTCCTTCTTCAGCATCTCCTCAGCCTGTTTTATACCCTTTGTCGGGTCTGCATCATTAATATCCACAACAAGTTTAGTAGTAGGCTCTTTTCCAAGCTGCTTCTGACAGAGTTTCACAATTTCAGGATCCGGTGCCAGTGGAGTTTTACCGAAATAGCCGAGAACCATTTTCCCATATCCTTCAGCAATTTTCTTCCAGGGTCCGATCATGACATTATTAAATGCCTGCTGAAAATAGAACTGGGAAACAGGGGTAACTGATGTCCCGAAACCGCCGCGCTCAATTACTTCTCCCATTGCCATAGTGATTTCATGATATTTATCCATCAACCCATTATCTCTGAGCATCTGTGTATTGGCTGTCAAGGCACCGCCGGGAAGAGGAGAGAATGGAATAAGCGGATTAACCATGGTGGCCTCAGGCGGTAGAAAATAATCAGCCATACACTCCTTAAAAACCTCTTCAACTTCCATGATCTTATCAATATCTATGCCAAGATCATAATCCGTGCCCCTAAGCGCATGCCACATAGTTATAACATCAGGCTGACAGGTTCCTCCGGATACAGGTGCCAGAGAGAGGTCGACCTGGTTTGCGCCGGCTTCTATAGCTGACATATACTGCTGAATAGAAACTCCTGCTGTTTCATGTGAGTGGAATACGATTTTCGCATCTTTACCCAGTAGTTTTCTTGCTCTTTTGATTGAGTCAAAGACTACTTTTGGTGTTGATGTACCTGAAGCATCCTTAAAACATACAGAATCAAAAGTAATTCCCGCATCCAGTATTTTCCGCAGGGTTTCTTCATAAAAATCAGGATTATGAGCTCCTGAAGCTCCCGGAGGAAGAGCCATCATGGTAACACATACTTCGTGTTTAAGTCCGGCATCCACAATACACTGTCCTGAATAGATAAGATTGTTCACATCATTTAACGCATCAAAATTCCTGATTGTCGAAATTCCATGTTTTTTAAATAATTTTGCATGAAGATTAATTATATCTCTCGGCTGTGAATCAAGGCCGACAACATTTACCCCTCTCGCAAGGGTCTGGAGGTCTGCCTCAGGTCCAGCTGTCTTACGGAACTCGTCCATCATATCGAATGCGTCTTCATTTCCATAAAAATATAATGATTGAAATCTGGCACCGCCACCGGCCTCAAAGTGATGAATTCCTGCCTTTGATGCAGCTTCAACTGCAGGCATAAAATCTATTGTAAAAACTCTGGCACCGTACACGGATTGAAAACCGTCGCGGAATGCCGTAACCATAAAATCTACGCGTTTTTTCATAGAGTCTCCTTACTACCTTCTCGTTAACGTTTTGAATAGGCTGCGGCGGCAGCTATTGCCGCTGCGATTTGTGCTCCAGCACCGATTTGTGCTCCAGTGGCGGGCTCAGATCCTCTGCCTGTACTGCCGGGTGTTGACCCTGAAAGCTGCACGACAGGTGAGGTTGGTTTAATTTGAACTGCTTTTTCAGGGAAATATTTCTGTACCACTACGGAAAGAAATTTTGTAATAATAATTAGAATGATCAGGAATGCAAATACTACTGCAATTCCGGTAACCATAAGGACTAATCCTTGCTGCATTACGGACACATTTAGCTCCTTGAGATATAAATTGACAACTCCGTTTGCTGGGAATTATTGCTTGCCAGTAAGCGTCAAATCTTCAAGCAATACTATACTGATAATGTCCCACTCTTTCAACCATTCCTGCCTGAAAATATATGAGGGAATGTAATTATTTTATGGTAAACAAATAATGTTCAATTTACTGTAAGAATAATATCGTATTGACTGTCGATAGTTATATCTTTATGTTGCAGTTATGAAGAGAGCTAGGGATAAGAAAAATATTATTATTACCGGTCTGGCAAATTCAGGGAAAACCACACTTTGCAATCGTCTTACCGGGGCGTACGGTTTGGTTGCCAACTATCCCATGACTACCATCGGACCCCAGACAGAAAAATATACTTTCCAGAATACTCAATATAGTGTAACAGATATTCCCGGTATGAACGGGCTTCTTGCTAATTCTGAAGAAGAGTTGGTTTTCAGGAAAGTGATTTGTGAAAACCCGCCTGATATTGTAATCCAGTGCATTGATGCCGGGCGGTTAAAACAGTCACTATACCTGACATCTGAGCTTTTATACATGAAAGTCCCCCTTGTTATCTGTCTGACCTCTGTTGATGAAACGATCAGGACAGGAAAAAAAATTGATTTCGGATTTCTTTCCCGGATTCTTCAGATTCCTGTAATTGAGATTGGGAGTTCCGGCAAATGGGGCATTTATGATATTAAAGAGGCGGC
>JAGLNY010000365.1 GCA_023139255.1 Spirochaetales bacterium | reverse complement strand
AGGCGGCAGCAGCCGGGAAGGCGGCAGCGGCAGCTGACCCAAAAACAAGGGGAATCTACCCGGATTCTGTAGAGAGACAGCTGGATGAGCTGCAGAGCCTGATTCCGAAAAATGTCAGATGGGCACGCTTGTGTGCAGTTCTAAGCATGATGGATGATCCCTATATTTCTGATGAAAGAACTGGTGAGCTGGATTATTTATTTTTTGGTTTGTCAGGAGAAATAAGGAAAAATCTCGGGAAGAAAAAAAGAGACTTGATGGAAAACGTCCCTGGTAATCCGTTAGTGATGATTATGAAAGAACGCGGTAATTGGGTAGACCATATATATAATAGAGTAGTGAAAGAGCGTGATCCCAGAACAAAAGCCAGCGTAACAACCGGAAAGGCGGCAATAGCTGGTAAGGCAGCCTATTACAGTCGCCATCCAGTGTGGGGATTTATATTCCTGGCAGCTTTCATATCAGGTGCCTATTTTCTGGTAGTTGATGTTGCAGGCTGGTTTTCCGGGAAACTGGAGCACCTGATTAGTACCCCTGTAGTAAAACTGCTTGGTGACAGGATAACATCACCTTTCTGGGAAGACCTTCTTATTGGTGACTACGGGATCCTGACTTTAGGGCTGTTTAACGCAATAATCACTGTTCTCCCAATCCTGACTATTTTTTTCCTGCTGCTTGGGCTGCTTGAGGATATCGGGTACCTTCCCAATCTTTCCCTGCTCCTTCGAAGGGCTTTCAACAGACTTGGGCTTTCTGGTAAAGCAGTGATGCCGATAATTCTTGGGTTTGGCTGTAAAACGATGGCCACTATGACTACGAGAAACCTGAAATCCCGGAAAGAGCGTCTAATCGCAATTTACTTGATTGCTTTTGCCATCCCATGTTCAGCACAGTTGGGATTAAATATGGCAATTCTCGGAGATGCGGGTTTTTTCGCTTTCCTTATAGCAATTACCGTACTTATACTGGTGGAAATTGCAGCCGGCACAATACTAAACCGAATCATTCCCAGTGATACCAGACAGGTTTTTATCCAGGAACTTCCTCCCTTCAGAATACCCTCCTTTACCGCAATTGCAAAAAAAACCGGTTACAGGGTTTGGTGGTTCCTGAAAGAAGCAATCCCAATATTCATTATAGCCGCCCTTGTTATTTTCTTTTTTGATGTATCAGGGTTTCTTGATCTTCTACGGCAGATTCTTAACCCGTTGGTTGTCTGGTGGCTTGGGCTCCCTATTGAGATGGTGGATGCATTAATTTTGATGCTTGCCAGGGAAGAAGCTGCTGCTGGTCTTATTCTGCGCCTTTCCCGTACCGGTATGCTGAATTTTCCCCAAAGTATAATCGCGGTAGTTGTTACAACCATGTTCATCCCATGTTTTGCAAATATTGTTGCTATGTTTAAGGAGGCTGGAGTGAAGGCAGGAATCCTGATGCTCCTGGCAATCAATGTATCAACCATCATTCTCGGCGGGGCACTGAACTGGCTCATGCTTCTGGTGGGTCGATTGTTCTAACAGAAAAGCAACCAAATTATATAAAGAAGAAATGGAGAACTGAAATGAAATATAGTGCTTTCTACTCCATCCAAAGAAGAAATTGAGGCAATTAAGGAAGCAGAAAATAATACTTTTAAAAAAGACAAACGCATAACTATCCGTCTGTATGATCATGACTTTACTGGTATACAGAAAAAAGCAATGGAAATGGGTATTATATACCAAACACTTATTTCAGGTTTAATACACAGGTATGTTGAGGGGGATGTAAAAATAAAAACAGGTTAGCCTTCACAATTAAGCAGATTTAGTTCTGCTTAATTGTTACTTTTAAAAAAAATAGCTATAATTGAACATACTATGAACGAAAACAAAATAACAGAAGAATATCTTGAGGCTATCTGGATACTTCTTGAGAAAAAAGAGGCTGCCGCTTCCCCTGATTCAGTAAATTTCCTGGAAGTTTCACGTTTGAAGAACTATTTTGGTGAACAGTACAATGGCATAGTTCTCGATAGACTTCAGGATGATCAATTTATCCTTTTGGATGATTCTTCCATAACCTATACAGAATTGGGTCGAGAGAAAAGTCGGCAGCTGATCAGGGCTCATCGCCTCGCCGAAAGGCTCCTCTATGACGTCCTTGGCATGAGGGACTATGAAGTAGGGGCATGTGAGTTTGAGCATATTATCGATACTAACCTGATAAATGGGATTTGTACGCTTCTCGGGCACCCGAGAAGATGCCCGGATGGCATGCTGATACCTGAAGGAGAATGCTGTAAGGATGAATCAGGATTACAGCCCAATCCTACTGTTTCAGTGATGAATATGCGAACCGGTGAAGCCGGGCGGGTAGCTGCTGTGAATGCGGATGAGGATACGCCGCTTCATATTCTGGAAAGCCTTCAGATTCGTCCCGGATCCCTGCTTAAGGTTCACCAAAAATCACCCTCAATAGTTGTAGAGTGCGGAGGAGGCAGTGTTGCGATTGATGAGTCAATAGCAAAAAACATCCATGTCTGGAGGCTCTTAGGTTCTGAGGCGGAAAAAGCAGGGCAGCACAGAGCTGAACATGGCAGCAGAGGTAGAGAGACTACTAAGCGCAGGAGATTCAGGAGAAGGGATGAACGTGAAGAGGATTACGATTGCGGACCAAAAGGACGTGAACGGGAGAAAAAATGGAGGAAAAACAGATGAATAAGATACCTGAAGGATTTGTGAGTATTAGCCCGGATAAAAGCATAATAAACCCATTTACTGCAATCGGTGAAGATTGGTTTTTGGTTACAGCCGGGGATGAAAATTCCTGGAATACCATGACTGCCGCATGGGGTGGACTTGGGTTTCTCTGGAATAAACCGGTTACGTATGCTTTTGTTCGATACAGCAGATATACCTATGAGTTTATGGAACAAAACAGCCATTTCACCTTCTCTTTTTTTGGCTCTGAATGGAAGAAAGCCCTAAATTATTGCGGAACACACTCAGGCAGGGACACAGACAAGGCCGCTGAAACAGGTCTCGTGCCGGTTACTCTTGATCAGATTGAAAACGTAACAGGCCCTTCCGTTGGTTTTGCGCAGGCAATCAGGATAATAATCTCGAAAAAGCTTTACAGTGGGGAGATATCCCCGGAAGACTTTGCCAGCATGGAAATTCACGATTTATACCCTAAAAAAGATTATCATCGGATGTACATCGGCAGTATTGAGGCAATCCTGGTCAAGGAAGAGTGGCTGCAGAAGCAGAATTAGAAACAGGATCAATAGAAGGTCAGGAAATATGTTTAATCAGATTCACAGGAAAATTACCCGGGAAGCAGTCAGACAGGAACTGCCTGAGTTGTTCAAGCGTGAATTGAGGATGATAGAACACGGAAATACGGCTGTCAATTATCGGTCGTGGTTGAGGTATAAGAGACAGTATCATGTTGATAGAATACCCTTTTCTCCTCATGCGGATGCCTGGGAAATAGGTCAGATGGTTCTAAAGGAAAGGTGGCTGAGGATAGCCCAGGCTATGTCAGCCAAAAAAAGACGGAGAGCATACAAACAAATTGGAGCTCTCCTTCATACAGTTCAGGATTTTTTTAGTCACACCAATTACCATTTCATGAATACTGATGAACAAGCTGGTTTTATCAACTCCCTCACTGAAGGGCTGGATATGCCGGATACTACCATGATCTGCTCAGTTTATCCCCGGTATACCATTCGGCGGCTTAATGATGGCTATTCTCATAAGGAGTATCATAAAGACAGCGGGGAAGGAGTAGTTTTTGAAGGTGCCCTTCGTGCTTCACGTATTATGCTGAGAAAAATTCGACCTATGCTGTTCGCTGAATATTAAAAACCAGGTTCCTTCGAAACGAGTACCTCCTGGAAGATTAAGGGTAAATTCCCCACAATTTTCCAGCAGTGAAAGATCAAGCTCAAGACCATTACTTACAGCCCTGCTGCTGGATTTTTTGGTCTTAAAATTAGTTCCATTATAGGTGACTGTATAAGTATCGGTTTTGTTTGAACTTTTCCAGAAAACAAGTCATG
>JAGLNY010000364.1 GCA_023139255.1 Spirochaetales bacterium | reverse complement strand
CCATTTTCCAACCCAATTCACTTCCCCGGCCACCCTGACATCCTTAAAAGGGGACACAAGGGGATCATCACCGGGACAGTACGGCCGCCCGTTTCTGACCCAGCCGCAGTCGCGGTCGTCCAATTCGTGAGCAAGGCGGCTTCTCCATCTTTGTATTTCATCTCGATAAGCCGGATCATCGATCAAATTGCAGGTTTCCCCGGGATCCTCGTCCAGATTGAAGAATTGTCCCTGATCAATCCGCGGCAGCCAGATGAATTTGCGTGTACCGTCAGTTACGAAATGCATTTCCTGCTCTTCTGAGTAGCAGGTACAATGTTCGCCATGTATATATTTGCGCCAGTCTGCTGCGGGTGCCGTCAGCAATGGCAACACGCTATGTCCATCTACTGTATTGGGAATTGACAATCCCGCTGCATCGAGCAGTGTAGGCATTATGTCCCGCAGTTCAACGACTTCGCTGGCGTATGGGCGTTCTGATTTGTCCTGTTTTCCGGGCGGCACGACAAGTACGAATGTAAATGTGTCAAATCGTTTATTGCAAGTGCTTTAAAGTTCGCCAGGTTATTCTTTTCGACCATTTCAAGTCTGGTAACACCGGTTGGATGAATTTGCAGCGAAACAAATATCATTGGCAGTGGCCAGTGCAAGATGTCGGCCAGAAGCGTCAGGATGACGCCTTTGTGGCAAAACAAGGCGATTCGCTTGTCCGATTTTTTATCGACACGATAAAGATCACCGTTTCGGACATAGCCATGTGTTGCTAAAAGTGCATCGAATCCTCTTTTAACTCGCTCAAACTGTTCGTACCCTTCAGGCATTATCTTGCCGAGGTCGAACCAGTCATTTTGACTGCTACATTTGGCGGTTCGCAAGAACATCTCTCCTGGGGCTTCCCACAAACAGAGTTCATCTCGAATTATGCCCCTTTCCATCAACCAGTCCAGGACAACCGGCGAAATGGCCTTTCGGTCTGTCGTGAACCCGCACGTTTCCTGGGCCCGCCCCAAGGGACTGACATAGATATCGTCAATCCCGAGTGGTTCCAGCGCATTTGCCAGATACTGGGCTTCTTTCTTGCCAATGGCCGTCAGACAATCATTGGCATAATCTGGATCTCCGTGTCGTATCAGTAATACTTCCATGATTATTGTATCTCCTTTGCTGTCTCCAATTCCTCAATGAATATTCCATGCTCTGAAGCATTGATTATGTAACAACTATACGGCTTTTCGCAGAAGGCACGGCCGGCAAAATAGGACACGTTGTTCTTTTGCATCATGGGAATTCCAGAGTGATAGTGACCGCTAATAGACAGAAGTTGTCTATCTGACTGTTCCAGAATACTCCTGATTTCATCGTCATTCTGATAATTGTGCGGGTATCCTTCGTTGCGGTCAGGATATATTACATAGTGTTGAAACAGCAAAGTAGCTTCCTCGCAGCATTTCGCTCGCATGAGGATATCTGCCATTGTATGTAAAGATCGTTCGCTTCGCTTGCTTGACTGTTCGCCGTTGAAACAAGCATCTTCATGAAAAAAGATTAACTCACAGTTGTTCAGCAACAGCCTTTTTTCTGGCACTGGAAAAACCCGATAGAAATCATCAGGGAGGGGATCGTGATTCCCTGGCAAGACGACATAGGGTGTCCCGCAATCATCAAAAAACTTTTTGCACAATCTCAGATCCTGATCCACTCCTGGCCCGGTGGAAACATCAAGCACATCCCCCGTACACACTATCATATCGGGCGATTCGCGACACATGCGAGCAAGTGCGCTCGGCAAGAGTCCAGCCATTTTCCGGCAATGCCTTGTTTCTATGATAGAAGTGCCTGATACTTCTTTACGGAGGTGAATATCTGTGAGATAACCGATTCTAATTCCCATCTTGTGATCCTTTTGTCTGGCTAACTAATGAGTATACGGAAAACAAGCAGGATAGCAGGCTAAAAGCCGATTCTTCGCAGTATATCCATTCGATTCCCGCCACATACAAAGTTTATTTCTTGTATCTTAGTGCAATTACTCCCTGATAGCAATGATAAAAAATGCAGGTTTTCGATAGATATCACCCAACACAAATCTCTTAATACCAATTATTTGCGGTATACCATAGTAGAGCCGTAGGTGGAATTAGGTGTTCACTGTTATAGGATTTTGGTTCGTTAATGAAATCCAAAATCTTTTAGTCTTTTTTCCATTTCTTGGTGATGGTTCAATTGACTCTAATATACCTCCATTTTTTATAATGACTCTTTCCGAAGCTGGGTTATCTTCAAAACAAGTTACTAATACTTTCTCAAGGCCTAAGTTTTTTGCCTCTTTTTTAAAAGTAATTCAAACATCAAAGTTGCATATCCATTATTTCTTTTTGAAGGTCGAATATCATAGCCGATATTTCCTCCCTCAATAAGTAAATTCTTATTTAACCTTGTGCGCAGCCTAATAGAACCAATAAGTTTGTTATTTTCTCCAATAAGCCAATAGGATATGCTTGGAACCAAGTCTTCAGGAGTAGTTTCCTCATTCTCGAATTTCGCTAACTTATCCAAGTATAGTTTGAAAGTTTCGGTTGTACTATATTCCGAATATCGATCATCACCAGATTCGGCATATTCGGCAGCCATTTCAATGAATTCTTTGTAATAATCTTTTGTTAACTTAATCAGTTTCATAATGGCTCCTTTTACTTTTCTTGCATAACTGATTGTATAGTATGATTACAGTCTTTCTAACACTAACAACACTTGCCCCTCATAAGGCCGACGATAATTGAAATACATGTGATACCATTTCTCAATCCACTCGGCAAGTGCTGTATCGTCCTTGTTTTGACGGAGTCGCTCGATATCACGCTTTGCGCCCCAAGTGATGTATCAATCCCATTCACTCACAGTATCACTTGTAATACTTGTTATATAATATCCTAACTCACGGAATATTCCATAAAGCTCATCGAGAGTAGGCAGTGGTCCCTCAAAATCAGTAAGCTCTTTTGGAGGGTTGGGTATTTTTGAAAACAAGTGGCAGAAAACAATCTTGCCGCCTGGCTTAACATACTTTTCTAAAAGGTTAAGCGTTTCGCCAATATTGCCGAATTTCTCTGTACAGGAAACTACATCATACTTATCAGTGTCGGTATATTTTAGAACATCTTCTTCAATGAGTTTAACTTTTTCGATACCCATTTTAGCAAGCCGTGATTTGCCTACATTGATAAATTCGCTGCATCTGTCAACACCTATACCATTTATACCGAATGCTTCGCTCCAAATTTTCAACATTTCACCATATCCGCAGCATAAATCTAAAACTGTTGTGTTTTCGTTAAGTCCGAGT
>JAGLNY010000363.1 GCA_023139255.1 Spirochaetales bacterium | reverse complement strand
CGGCAGAGAAACTTTTTTTCCTTCAGGCTTCCTTTTGGATATTTCGAAATCAAATTGCGGAATAACCACCTTCCCCTTTGCGGAGAGCTCCAAAAGGTCAGCATTCAGTCTCTCAATATCCAGTGCTTCCAGCGCTTCAAGATCAGGCTTTCCATCTTCACCAATAAGAACATCCACACGGTTTTTATAATAATCATCCAGAGAAATAGCGATAGGTCTCATGCCAAGAGCTTGAAGTTGGATACTGAGTTTTTTGGCAAATGTTGTTTTTCCGGATGAAGAGGGGCCTGCAATCAGAATAAACCGGAGCCTGGCTGATGCCCGCTTCTTCGCAATTAAATCTGCAATGCTGGAGATTTTCTTATTCTGCAGGGATTCAGCTACTTGGATAAACGGAGCAATACGACGTTCTTCACAGAGGCGGTTTACTTTGCCCAGGCAGTCTGCTGAAAGTATTGATCCCCATCTCTTATATTCCTGGTAAATCGAGAAGAGGACGGGATTGTCAGAGAAAGTTCCGATTACCAAGGGGTTTGTGCTTCTCGGGTAGCGCAGAAGAATTCCGTCGTTTCCATAAAGACGCAGTTGAAATTTTGTGATCAGTGCTGTAGAGGGAAGCAGGGGTTCATATGAGATGTCCCGATAGTCCCCGCACTCATACAGCTGTACTGAGGCTCTATTCTGGGAACTGAGCAGCAGGACGCTGTTATACCTTCCAGCATCTGTCAACCAGTCGATTGCCTCGTTGTATGCGATTATAATTTTTGAGATCGGTAATTCCCGGGCTGCCAGTCTATACATGGCTTCCTTGAGAGAGATTACTAATTCAACTGAAACCGGTTCACTATCTGAAAAGGTAAAGAAATAACCATCCCCCAATGAATGTCCTATTACCATTTCCCTATCCGGACAAACTTCTCTACCGGCCATAGTAAGCAGAAAACAGAGGGTGTGGCGGTACATTCTTTTCCCGTATTCAGAGAATAGTCTGACAGGAGCCAGCCGGCAATTGTACTCAAGCGGATCCGAGAGGCTTTTCAACTCATTGTTAACCAACACTGCAACAACAGGATTGCTGCTGTAATTCCGGGATGTTTCGGCAGCACAATCCAAACACCCTGAGGACTTAAGCGCGGAAGCAATCTTTGTGCCGAATGGATATTTGAGCCGGGAAGATACAGGGAAATCGTCAAACTGGACTATCACTTCATTCATCATTGGTTGTTCACACTATTAGTATTAAAAATCTGATTAAATTCTTCTTCATGCAGGAGAAAGATGTCCACTAATTTCGGGTCGAAAGCTTTTCCCGCATTTTCACGCATGTACCTTACTACTTCCGGATGTGTCCAGCTTTTTTTATAGGTTCGTTCCGATCTGAGGGCATCGTATACATCAACAATTGCAACTATACGGGCTTCCAGGGGGATTTCATCCTCTTTCAGTTTGTCGGGGTAACCGGTTCCGTTCCACAGCTCATGGTGAGACCTGGCAATGAGAGCGGCAGTTCTGAGTGTCGGTACACTGCTCAGGATTGAATATCCTATTTCTGTATGGGTATTCATGACATCCCGTTCATTTTTGTTATATGCTTCCTTGCTGAGAAGAACGGTATCTACAATCCCAACTTTCCCGATATCATGGAACTTGCTGTATAAGGCAAGTTCGTTACTTTGTTTTTGGGTCATGCCCAGTTTTTCAGCCATCAGTTTTGTGTAGAGACTGATACGTTTCATGTGAAAACCGGTATTATTGTGACGGACTTCTGCAAGGTCAGAAAGAGCCGAGTAGCACTGAAGGCGTATTTCCCGTTCCTGGGTTTTCAGTTTGTCTTCTGCGGTGATAAGCCGCTTCGCCACCTCAATGTGACTTTTCAGGACACCGGGAGAGACTGGCTTTGATTGAAAGCAGTGTGCACCCTTTTCTATTGCTTCTACCAGATCCTTTTCATTATTTTTCGAGGTGAACAGAATAATATATATCAATGGAGTTCGGTTTTTAAGGATGTTACTGATATCAACACCGGTATAACCATCCATTACCCAGTCCAGGATTGCAATTCGGGGAGGATCATCAGAAGTAAGATGCTGTAGAGCCTCTTTACCGTCTTTGCAGCTGATTACCTGATGTCCCCAGGACTCCAGCTGAACTTTCAAGATAAAGCGGATAGAATGGTCGTCATCAGCAATAAGCACCTTCATGTAAGTTCTCCCTCAGCTGCCAATTTCAGTTGTACAAGGAATTCATCAATAGCTTTTGGCAATCCGGAAAACTCTTTCGCACACATTTCCAGATCTGAGTTTTGTGCATGGGCATCAATTGCGGAAGCTATTGAGCTGGCTATATCCCCGCCGACATTTGCCATGCTGCCTTTAAGTGTATGGGCATGTCTATGTATCAGATCAATGTTGCCGTTCTCAATGGCGTGACCCAACTTGATGCATAATTGAGGGAAATCTGTCTGCACTATCCCTAAGATCTGCTTGAGTAGAGACAGGTCGCCATCAAAAAGAAGCTGCAGGCGTTCAATATTTATTACCAACTGATCCGACATGGTACTTCCTTACCTCATAAGATTTCCGACTATGAATAATCCTTATTAATCCATAATACAACAATAAGTTAACATTGTGTTAAAATATTTTATCGTTGATTTCCGATTTTGGACAGTCCCCATTGCAGTAAAAAATATTATAGAAAGTAGAAAGTTGGTTAGTTGGTTAGTTGGAAAGGGTGGGGACAGGAAAAGATCCTGAGTATATGTTAAAGAGTATTATTATAAACAATTGTCAAGCACAGAAACAGCACCGCCTAAAACGCATAAATATAATGGCGTTGTACTTATTTTTATTTTAAGTTCAGTTAGGCTGAAAGGTAAAATATTTTTATGTAATGATCTCATTAGTGTTTCTATAGCTTCTTTACCAGCAAGATTTATATTATTGTCAAAAACCAGGACTTCAGGATTAAGAATATTAACAAGTCCCGCAACCGCTTGACCTAGATATTCAAAAGCTTCTTCAACTATACGCATTGAAAGCCTGTCGTTTTTTGCTGCAGCTGTTAAAACTGCCAAACCGTCAATAGTATCTATCTCTGCAAGGCTGCTGCTTGTATTTCTGTTTATAGCCTCTTTCGCATTATGAGCCAATGCTGATAATGCAGCAATAGCTTCAAGACAACCTACACCACCGCATTTACAGGGTATCTGACTAGCTGTTACTTTTAAATGTCCTAATTCACCTGCAAAATTGGATGCTCCTAAAATATAATTGCCTTCAAGTTTTAAACCACAGGAAATTCCTTTTCCATATTCAATATATATTAAGTTTCCGTACCTGTTTTTAAGTTCCAGCCGATCCACTGCCCTGATAAGCGCCGTGCTTGAGTTTGAAAGCATTACCGGTAGATTAAAATGTCCCTGCAAAATATCCACGATAGGCACATTATTCCAATCATCCATAATAGTAGTCATTAATGAGACTCTGGCTTGTTTATCAATAATCCCTGGGTCAATAACAGCAAGGCCCAGACACTTTCCGGGAAGAGATGATACCGATTCCATAAGCGTTTTGATAAATGATATTATAATTTCTATTTTTTTATCCCTTGAAGCAGTTTCAAGTTTAACCTTTTCACTTTTTTTGAACAATGTTTCATATGATGTATCAATAATCACACCTTCTATTCCAGCAGGACCATATTTAACTGATAAACAGTGACCAAGCTCTGGATTTAACCGAATACCCCGCTTGCGTCTAGGACCCTTTGTATCCGTAAGGGGTTCCTCTATAACTATTTGATTATCCAATAGATCAGAGATAGAGCGGGATACCGCGGCATGTGGGAGTCCGCTTTGTGCGACTATGCCGGAACGGGAAATTGGGGAAGAGTCGCGAACTATTTTTAATATATTCGCTTGAGTTCCGTTTGAAGATAATTTTGGAAATATTAATTTATCAATAGACAAATTACACACCCCTTTGTATGCTGATTATATTGGCTAGTTTTGGAACATTCTAATTAAAGTGCCAATTATGGTCAAGTAAAGGTTTCGGCGAATGTCAAAATCGTCGTTTCTTCTCTAAATGGTTATTATTATTGGTATGTGCCTATAATTTTGCGGAGAATGTAGTGTTTTTGGTTTCTCTGCTTAACGCATCTCGAAAAGTTGTCTTGTGACAAGACTGCTTGCACCAAGTATTCCCGACCTGGCGCCCAATTCACTGGGAAGCACCTTTGCTTCAGCAGCAGGCTTCGGGAAACAATGTGTTTTAATTGATTTGACTATACTTTCTGTTAAAACATCTTTAGCTCTCATGAGTGAACCGTCAAGAATTATTAATTCCGGGTTTAATATGTTCACCATGTTGCCTACGGCAATTCCAATATTCTCACCCGTTTCGGAAATCAGGTTGTATGCAACTTTGTCGTTCAGAATTACTGCATCAATTATTTTATCCAGTGTTATTTCCTTATTTTGTTTGATATCGTCAAAAATTAGCGACTGAACTCCTTCCCTGTAAAGTACACCGGCTTTTCTTTTTAATGCTGTTCCCGATGCCATTGCCTCTGCACAACCCCTGTTACCGCAGGTGCATCTGTCGCCGTCAATTTGAATTATGGTATGTCCAAGCTCACCTGCACTTTCGCCGAATCCGTAATATAGATCCCCATTTATTACAATGGCCATCCCGACAGTTTCACCAAGCGATATATAAAGGAAATTTTTTATTCCTTTGCCCTTACCATACCATTTTTCTCCTATTGCCGCGGTCCTGGTATCATTTTCAATATAAAAGGTTGCACCGATCTTATCCTGGAGGAGTGATCTTACAGGAATATTTTTCCACCAGTCATAATAATTACACCTGATACCGATTCCGTTTTTCCTGTCTACCAAACCTGGAATGCCTATTCCTATACCAAGCAAATCTTCTTTTCCGGGAAAATCATGCAAAAGTTCATGTACTATTTCTGCTGCTGATTCCACGAATTCATCCTGGCTTTTATGATTAAGGTTTTTTAATTCTTTGAAATTTACTATGGTTCCTTTTAGATTAACCAACCCCCCGGTAATTTTCTTTTCCTCTGCAAACAAACCAATTGCGAAATGGTGATCCGGATCTACTTCCAAAAGGGTTGGCCTTCTGCCTCCCCTTGATTCCCCCTCTCCGGTTTTTCTGACAAGCCGGTCATCAATAAGCTCGTTAACGAGCATTTGAATGGTACCAGGTCTTATTTTTGTTTTTGCTGCAATACCTGTCTGGGAAATTGCACCTTGAGCATGGATCAGGGTCAGTATTGTGTGCCTGGCTTCACGTTTTCTGAATTCACGATTAGTAGGCGATTGCAAATTTTGTCCTTTCAACTATATTCCTCTCATAATACCGAATGCTTCATCCAC
>JAGLNY010000362.1 GCA_023139255.1 Spirochaetales bacterium | reverse complement strand
AAGAGGGGTACCCTATAAAATCTTATACTTAAAAAGGACTTAATTCATGAAAAAAAAATCAATACTAATGGGTTTTGCCGGCATGGCAGCCCTACTACTCTTTTATTTTGTTGTTCTAACCTTAACTTTTCGACAAGCAATCATCTTTTCATTACTATTAGTATCAGTATCTTTTTTGTCAACTGTACTGAACCAACAGGTTGCTTTGGACCAAATTGCACCTCAAGAATCACAGGAGACAGGATCGCGCGATATAGACAAACTAGAAGATAAGCGTATTAAAAAGACTAATCAATACCTCAAGCTAGAGGAAGCTGTTGATTCTGAAAACTCGATTACCATAAAAATTAAGCCAGTAGTAACATCGGTAATAAATCCAATATCATTTGATATTTCATTACCAGCCCATGTTGGTGATATGGGGTTCGATTTAGTAAAAGTGGCCTATATTGAGTTGGAAGATGGTAGTAGAATATTACCTGTAAAATGGATTGGATCTCCCCCTGGCGGACATCATCGAAGCAGCAGTCTTTCATTTCCGGAAATACAAAATATAACAAGTAAATTGAAACTGGTTCTTTTAGACATTTATGGTATACCAAAAATAGTATTTTCCCGGGATTTGATATGAGGCATGGTAAAACACTCCCTTTGAACTCAACTTTATTAAGTCTTTTTATCTCTTCGCTGACTCTGTTTGTTTTTGAAATAGTAATAACAAGAGTTTTCTCTCCAATGTTTCGATATCATTTTGTTTTTCTCATCTCTTCTACTGCAGTCTTTGGTCTGGGTCTTGGAGGTTTTGTAGCTTATAAACTCCTTGAAATGTTTACTATTGATATAAGACGTATTTTATCAAGACTCCAGTTTTTACAAGGCTTAAGTTATATAATATCATTTTTTCTTATTTACAAACTACCATTTCTACATAACTATTTGTTCTATTCTCTCATTGCGGGAATCCCATTTGTTGCAGGAGGATGTTTCATAGCAATAATTTTTCTTTCATTGTCAAAAGCGTCTCATAAGTTATATTTCGCGGATCTTCTTGGCGCTGGAGCGGGGAGTATTGTTACCATAGTATTATTGAACAATGCCGGCATTACCGGTTCAGTTATGTTAATTTCTTTAATGGTATTTGGCATTGCTGGTTATTACTCATTCAAACTTAAAGATTATAAGATAACAGTAATCTCAAGCCTTGTGTTTTTGGTTTTGCTTGGTATGAGTCTAAATAGAGAAGCAGTTAAAGATTTTGAAGAGCAATTTACCGGGTATTATACGAGTCCATTAACCTCCCTGGCCACCTTCAAGGAGGGGGGATTTAACTTTGAAGTAGTAGATTTTGTATGGGATGCCTATTCAAGAACGGATTTATTGCGGGTTGGGAATGCAGAAAATACTATCAATTTTCTAACTATTGATGGAGGAGCAAATTCTCAGATGGTTCAGGTGCCCATTAGTAAGGATGATTTGCAAATGTTATATAATGACTTAAATTATATTCCATTTTTGCTCGGAGAGAACAAGAATGTACTATTGATTGGTTCAGGCGGTGGTAAGGACGTGCAGTTAGCCTTATTGGCAGGAAGTGAGAATATCCATGCAGTAGAAATTAACAAAGGCAGTATTGAACTTGTCCGTAAACATACAAATAATTTTCAAAATATTTATGATCAACCAGGAGTCCAGACATTTATACAGGACGGAAGAAACTTTGTTAAGCAGTCGACCCTGGATTATGATCTTATTTATATGGCCCAGGTTATGAGTGGTGCCGCAGAAATTGGGGGATATGCACTCTCGGAAAATTACATTTATACAAAGGAAGCCTTGGCGGATTACTGGCAGTCCATAAATGATAATGGACGTATTGCTTTTGTCATGCATGATGGGCGTGATTTGACCAGAATCATTTTAACCATTCAAGAAGTTCTGAGTGAAATGGGATTTACGCAAAAAGAGATTGAAAACCGATTGATTGTAGCAAACAGGACTGAGAATGGAGGATCCTCAGGAGAAGCTCATATGCCCTTGGTTGTCCTAAGTAAAGCTCTTTATCAAGACCGGGAACTAACGATTGTCAGGGATAGTTTGCTTCTGTCTCATAATCAGCCCTTATACCTTCCGACCGGTCAATATGCAGATTTTTGGGTACAGATTGAGACACTTAAGAATCTGTCTGGCTTCAAACCAGTTTATGATGATAGCCCTTACTTTTATTCATTTAGCAACGGTATTGAATTGAATTTATTAATAATACTTTTATTGTCTGTGTTAATCGCGCTTGTCTTTTATTTTCCAGCAAAGCAAAAGCATAATCTAACTATATCACCGCTTTACTTTGCGATACTGGGGATGAGCTTTATGTTAATAGAAATTCCTCTAATAGAGATATTCAATTTGTACCTTGGACATCCAACCAGATCATTTGTTGTGACACTAAGCGCATTACTTCTCAGTGGTGGGATCGGAAGCCTTGTGGGATCGAATAAAAAAATCTTATTAATAAGAAATAAATATGTTCCGTTATTAATCACTGCTATGCTATCCTTAGGTGTTTTTGAGGTTTCCAAATATCTCCAAACAGAAATGATTGTCAAATCGTTGGGGATGCGTTATGGTGTTGTTTTTTTACTTCTTTTTCCACTAGGATTTTTTATGGGAATGCCATTTCCCTTTGGCATAAAAATATTAGGCGAAGCCAAAAAGGAGAAGACAATTCCACTAATTTGGGGTATCAATGGGACAACTTCGATTACTGGGTCAGTACTTTCTGTTGTTGTATCAATGCAGTTTGGGTTCTCCTATTCACTAATATTAGGAGCCATACTGTACCTTCTGCTTTTTTTTACGATGCCAATTTTTAAAGATATGCAATAGTACTTAACGATGCGCCAACAGGAAGAGGTGCTCTTAGTGCCCTATCAACAAAAAAGCTCTTTTAAAAAAATGATTTTGAGTATAAAATTAAACAAAAAAATAATGCAGGGGTAATGTTCATGCAAGATCATTCACACCATTCCGAAAAAACGAAAAACAATCTCATAAATCGGCTGAAGAAGATTGAGGGACAAATTCGGGGTATAGCTCGAATGATAAATGAAGATGTATATTGTGATAACATTTTTGCGCAAATTTCTTCAGTTGAAGCTGCTCTAAATGGTGTTAAGAGGCTGTTGCTAGACGCCCATATTCGCGAGTGTATTGTTGAACAGATTAGAGAAAACAAAAACGATGATGTGGTGGATGAGTTAATGACAACCATAAAACGAATAGTTAAATAACCTATTTCCATGAGAACAGTTGATGGTTATGCATAAGCGTATTTTTTTTGAAAATTAAGTTAAAAGGCGACAGCATCAACCAAAGAGCTATCCGGTAAACGCCCTTCAATGGACAAAAACAACCGGTTTGGAAGGCATATAATCCAGTCACCCGGTTTGCTAATCGAACCGGATGCAACACATATTTTTAGAGCACATCCGCAGGGGGTGTCCCCTATAAATACCAATCCATCCCGGATTACTATCTCATCAGTACCAATTTTACCTGGAATTTGAATGGTCATATCGGTATCCAATGTATATTGCCACTCTGAAGTGTCTCTCCGAATCACCAGTTTGGGTGCTTGTGATTGTCCTGAGAGAGAACGCACAGATATAAAGAGGATTATACCTATAACAATAATTAGTATACTTAAGTCCCCGATGTAGAAATACCTTAATTTTATTCTTTTCATAAATATAAATTTTATAATTACCAGCAATGTTAAAATTCATAGATCTTAAAATGCAAAATCTCTATTCACACGCATACGAGTAGGAAAAATATTTTTTTACATTCGTAAGTTTTTCTTCATTTCTCTTTGAATTTATTGCCTTACAATTCTTCTTTCATGCGCATAAACTCTTCTGTAGAAATCTCTCCGGATGCATAGCGTCGTTTTAAAATATCGAAAGTATTTTCCAGAAGGTTTTGAGAATGGGGGTACTGAGAAAAGCGACTAGTGTTAAATAGCACTAAATAAATGAGTATAGCTATCACCAGAAATCCTAAAATCATCATAATAATTCCTCCATATGGAATATTTAAAAACGGACAACTAAACCATGGCTGCATAAACACTCCTCAATATAGATTTTAGTATACCCTGGTTGGGTATATATATTTTAATACTATATATACACGGAAGTCAATGCAGTTTATAGGTAATAAAGTGAAAAATATTCAATAATATACATATAAACTGCTTAATAATAAATAACATATTATATTGACATTTATACCGTAGGGGGGTATTCTATCTATAGAATATAAACCACTTTTGTAAAATGTTTTATATTTAGATGCTGATATTTAATGTTTACTGCAAAACAAAACTTGTTTGCATATTCTAGTAGTTGTACAATTCCGCGGCTAAGTATGGAGGGATTAGATGAGTAGAAAAATAGGGAAAAGTTTAAAGAAAAAATGGAATGCGTATCTTGAAAGACTTACAAAGGCAAATGAAAAATCATTCGGCTCGGGATCATTAGACTGCTGTGACTTAAACTCAAACAAAAAAAACAATATGCCTAAGAAATCTGATTCATATTAGCAAGCAAAGAATTTTTGATAAATACAAAACTCTATTCCGTTCACCGCCATCTGAAGTTTTCTAAATATATACAAACTGATAGAATAGGATGCCATCTTATGACTTTGGAAGTTTCTGCCGTTGACAAAAAAAACCCGTGCAACATGTACACGGGGCAAGAAACTCATTACTCTGCAACGATTAGTATAGCCAAGCGGCTGAAGGGAGTCGAACCCTCGTCACGAGCTTGGGAAGCTCGGGTAATACCGTTATACGACAGCCGCATCAATGCACGTATAATAACTAATTTCCCATTTTGTATCAAGCCAATTCGGCACCAAGAATATCAGCATTGCCATGCAGGAAAGATTTCCAGTCCATCTCTTTTTTGGTTTCCAGCTGCAGCCTGGAAACCAGGAGCCCTCCCCTGCCGCAGAGAACGATTAACCCGTTCTTTGACGTATCATGTAATACAGTCCCGGGAACCGGTCTTAGAGAAGGATCTGAGTCAACCCTGAGCTGGGATTCCGGGACAGGAAGCGCATAGGTTATCATGAGGTTCCTGGTTTTAAAGGTAGTAACCGACTTGGGCCAGGGATAAAAAGCACGTATTTCACTGCTTAATGTTTCTGCATCTTTATCCCAGTCAATTTTCCTGTTCTCTTTCTCGATTTTTCCGCAATAAGTTGCCCTGGCTCCATCCTGTACAATTGGGCTGGTCGTTCCTTTGCTGATATCTTCCAATACTTCCACAAGCATATCAGCACCAATAACAGAGACACTACCGATTAAGCTCTCAGTAGTTTCGGTTCCATAGAGAACAACCTCTTTTTGCATCAATATATTCCCAGTGTCCATATCCAATGCAATTTCCTGAATAGTAACACCCGTTTTATGGAGTCCGGTAAGTATAGCAGACTGGATAGGGGAACTCCCCCGCAGCTGAGGCAAGAGGGACGGATGTACATTGATCCCGCCTATAGGAAAAAGAGAGAGAAATTTCGGTCCGAATAAACGGCCGTAGGCGAATGTTACAAGGATATCAGGGGAAAGTGCAGATACTGCATCCCTTGCTTCCCCTAACAGCCTTTCAGGCTGTATTACAGGAAGTCCGAGATCCAGTGCCGCCTGCTTTACCGGTGAGAACAGAACTTTGTTCCCCCTGGCCCTTATCCTGTCCGGGTTTGTCAACACACCGCAAATAGTAAATTTGCCGGCAATCAGCTTGAGAGAGGGAACGGCAATATCCGGGGTAGCGGCATAAAGTATTCGCATTATTTTTTACGCTTTCCTCTCTTCTCATATTCTTTCAGGATCTTTTCTCTTTTTTCCTCTGTCAGACGATCAATAAAAAGAACGCCCTGAAGGTGGTCGTTTTCATGCTGAATTACCCTGGCAAGCAGGCCGTCAGCTTTGATAGTAAAAGGTTTACCCTCAACATCCTGAGCCTGTACGGTTATATATACCGGTCTGATAACATTAGCATACATACCCGGTATACTCAGACACCCCTCTTCATACGAGGCAAGTTCCTGTGAAGTCTCCAGAATTTCCGGATTAATAAAAACCCTGGCGGACTTTTCCTCAGGCAAATCCACCACAAAAATCCTTTTCAAGACCCCAACCTGAGGACCAGCTAACCCTATCCCCCTCTCTCCCTGCATTGCTTCTACCATGGCGTCTGCCAATACAGGTATTTCAGGGCCAAAATCCTTAATTCTCTCTGTTTTTTCCCTGAGAAATTCATCACCTAGTGTAAGTATATCTAACATGCCTGTATGTTACAAAAAATACCGGCCTATCGTCAATTGATTTTTACAATTGATTTGTGGAGTACGTACGAATGAGTCTGCTACAGAAGATTGACCGGGTCTATATCAACCTCAATAAATATCCCGCTACCTTTTTTCACCCTATTCATGAACATTGCCGTTACTTGATGCAGTATGTTAAGCGACGAAGAGCGAATAATTATCTGCCATCTCCAATTCCCGGAGATTTTTGAAAGCGGACACTCCGCAGGACCCAATATTTCAGCCGCCTGTTCAGGGGCACAATCAATCTCCTTAATTACGTCCCCTAAAATTTTTCCGGCTTGATCTGATAACTGCACAACTTTCTTGACATCTTTTGACCGGAATACCAGTCTGCTGAGCCGCGTATACGGCGGAAATTTGGTCAACCGCCGCATCTCGAGTTCCTGCTCACAGAACAGCTCGATATCCCCGGAAGCCCCAAGCCTGACTGCACTATTCTCAGGTTTATATGTTTGCACAATAACTTTCCCATCGTTCGAAAAACGGCCTGATCTTCCCGAAACCTGCATAATAAGTGAAAATGTACGTTCCTGGGCACGAAAGTCCGGAAGGTGAAGAGCGCTGTCTGCCAGAATAATACCCACGAGATCCACACCCGGGAAATTCAATCCCTTTGCAACCATCTGGGTGCCTAAAAGAATATCAATATCGCCATTCCTGAAATCACTCAGGATATTCTTTACGACATCTTTCTTCCTGGCAGCATCGGTATCAAGTCTTGCTGCACGCGCCTGGGGAAACAATTTACTTACCTCTGCCTCAATCATCTCAGTCCCGAATCCGGAATACCCGATATCAAGAGAACCGCACTCCGGACAGACTGAAACGGGCTGCCGTGAATGGCCGCAATAGTGACATACCATCCTGTTCCGTTCTTTATGATACGTGAGCGAAACTGAACATCGATTGCACGTCATTTCATAGCCGCATGTCCTGCAATGAAAGAAATAGGAAAATCCCCGCCTGTTCAGGAAAAGAATAACCTGTCTCTTTTTCTGCAGTACACTTCTTATCTCCTGTTGCAGTTTTCGTGAAAACGCACTTTCCTCAAATGACATATCGACAACTTCCACTTTCGGCATTGAACCGCCGGACACTCTTTCAGGCAGCTCCAGACGCTGTATCCGCCCAATTTTCATAAGATGCCATGCTTCCAGGGAAGGTGTTGCACTTCCCATTACCAGCGCTGCCCCGGAAATTGTTGATCGATGCAGTGCAATTTGCCGTGCGTGGTACCTTGGTGATGAACCGGATTTATAGGAATTTTCGTGCTCCTCATCAATAATTATCAACCCTGGATTCTCCAGGGGGGCAAATATTGCACTTCTTGCCCCAATAACTATATCCACTTCCCCACGCCTGATCCTCATCCATTCCGCAAGACGCTGCGACGGTGTTATGGCAGAATGAAGAACCGCCACTCTCCCTGCAAATCTGTTTTTCACCTGGTCGGAAAGCTGGTGGGTAAGCGTTATTTCCGGAACCAGGTATATTACCGACCTTCCAGCTGCAATTTTACGCTCAGCTGCCTGTAGAAACACCTCTGTCTTGCCGGACCCGGTTACCCCGAACAGGTAGTAGAGCGATTTTTCACCGCTGCATATTGCCTCCACGGCTGCTATCTGATGTGTGGTGAGATTATGTGGCTTTTCGGAAAATTCCTCATCAGCTGCAAGTGCAGGGATTGCAGAATCCCTGCGGCCTCCGGGAATCATAACAGCCAGGGCTTCACCGTGAGAACAGAGGTAGAGCTTTGACATCCATTCAGCCAGTTCAATCTCACTACTGCCGAAAACCGGTTTTTTATCGATTACCCGGGAAATGGGTTTAAGGACATAGGATTCCTTAGGTGCGGTATCTCCCGTATGCACAACAAATCCGGTAACCGTTCTCCTCCCGAGGGGGACGGTAACGCGCTGCCCGGTTTTGCAGGTGATACCGTCAGGGATAATGTATGTATATGTTTGTCTCATAGGTGCATTGAACACCACATCAGCATATTCCAATGATACTACCTCATAAGAGTGATTAACCCAACGCTACAGGAGTTTCAGCAGCTGCTGAAGGTCGTCCCAAACGGGTTTACGATAATCCTGCGGATTACGGAGCACGGCACTTGGATGATAAGTCACGATCATGGGAATCCCTTCAAACTCATATTGCGTATTTCGCAACCGTCCTATTCCTGCTGAGTTTCCCGTGAGTATTTGCGCTGCAATACGACCGACACAGAGTATTGTCCTGGGTTTAATTATCTGAATCTGTCTTTTCAGGTATGGTATGCAGGCCTGCTGTTCGTCTGGAAAAGGATCCCTGTTTCCCGGCGGTCTGCATTTTATAATATTTCCAATAAACAGGTCACGACCCCTGAAAAGCTTAATAGCCCCCATCCAGTCATCCAGATATTTCCCGGCAGGACCTACAAACGGTTCCCCGGTTTTATCTTCCTGGACTCCTGGGGCTTCCCCAATAATCATAACCTTCGGGTTCATGACACCACTGCCCGGAACTGCATGTGTTCTCTTTTCACACAATCCACATAGGCGGCACTCATTCACTTTCCAGGCTATATCCTCAAGGTTTCTGCAGGAAGCTGCATATTCCGGAAGATCATCCGGCGGTGGGGAAACAGATTTTTCAACCTCCCGGTCATAATCATTTCTCAGCTCAATATCCGGGGTAGAGGTATTCCAGACAACGGTTGATTCCGCTTTTTCCAGACTCCCTGTCTCCCGGAGAATTGACTGGACAACGGCAGAGAAATCCGGTGTTTCCTGAGCCTCAATCTTACTGTGCGGTGTAAGTACCGCCTCTGCGGACTCTATGATATCCCACAATCCTGTTAGTGCATCCTGTAGTTTCTCTTCCTCTTTATGCATACTTTATCCTATATAAAAACAAACCCTTTGCCGGTGCAGTTGTCCCGGCAAACTGCCGGTTCCTGGAGTTAAGAATTTCCTCCATTCTACCCGGAGGCTCATCGTTTTGCCCCAATTCCAACATTGTCCCGACAAGGGACCTGACCATTCTCCAAAGAAAAGCATTCCCTGTTATCCGAAAAACGATATGTCCCTTCTCAGGGATATATGACGCTGAAAAAACATTCCTGGTCTTCGACTTACTTGTATCGCCTGCAGCGGAAAATGTGGTGAAATCGTGAGTCCCTGTTATAATCCGGGCGTACTTGTTCAGGAGTCCGATATCGGGCATTGCATTAATTGTATAGATATACGGACGGGTAAACGGGCTGTTTTCATTCCATAAAGATATATAATAACGGTATTCACGTTCTACTGCATGAAACCTGGAATGAAATGTACCTGCTGCTTCTTCGCTTTGACGAATACGAACATCCCCTGGAAGCAGACT
>JAGLNY010000361.1 GCA_023139255.1 Spirochaetales bacterium | reverse complement strand
GGGTTATGGCACGCAAAAAAATGATTGTCATTATTGTCGGTAAATTCAGGCCTCTGCCCTGAACAAATTTTCGTAGCCTTTGGACATCTCGGGTGAAAAGTACATCCAGAAGGAGAGTTAACAGGAGACGGCACATCTCCCTTCAGTATAGTACCTTTAAAGGGGATTTCCGGGTCAGCAACCGGGACAGAGGAAAGGAGCGACTCTGTGTATGGATGCTGGGGCTCGCTGTAAACTTTTTCGGCATCCGCAATTTCTACCAACCTGCCGAGATACATTACCCCTACTTTATCTGATATGTACTGCACGACACTTAAATCATGGGCAATAAATACGTAGGTCAGGTTCAGCTCCTCCTGCAAGTCTATCAGGAGATTAAGGACCTGTGCCTGAATAGAGACATCAAGGGCTGATACAGGTTCATCACAGATAATAAGGGAAGGATCCAGGGCAAGTGCCCTTGCAATCCCGATTCTCTGCCGCTGACCACCTGAAAATTCATGGGGATAACGTCTCTCTGCATTTGAGGGAAGACCGACTATCTCCAGCAGTTCCCGGACCTTTTTATCAACTTCACCGGATTTCCAGAGCTTAAATTCCATAGGGCCTTCTGAAATCAGGTCCTTAACAAGCATTCTGGGATTTAATGATGCCCACGGGTCCTGAAAAATCATCTGGATATGACGCCTGTTCTTCTTAAGGATATCCCTCGGCATTGATAAAACATCATACTCAGCGGCCATCAAGTCAGCCTTTTTTTTAAGTGATTTTATGGAATCTGAAAGATCCTTAATCTCTGTTTTTACTGTCCTGGTTAGTTGCAGGTTTTCTGCGGCTGTTTGTGATCGGCGTTCTTCCAGCTCTTCACGCCTGCTATCAATTTCCAGGACAGTATTGACGACTTCTTCCTTCGGATTTATAAAGACCCTTCCGTTATCAGCATCATACAGCCGGATTATCAGCCGTCCAAGAGTAGTTTTTCCACACCCGGATTCCCCGACAAGACCCAGGGTTTCTCCCCGTTTCAGCTCAAATGACACGCTGTCAACAGCCTTAAGCATTAATTTTTTTGTAGAGAATGCACTTGCTTTTACCGGGAATATTTTTGTTGCTTTATATACTTTCAATAATAGGTCATCCATGGCTATCCCCTTTTCCTCGTTTTGAATCTGCGCTTATATTTCTTGCTCCCCATGATTTTTGCAGCTAAATCTTCGGTCTCCCTAATTTCATCATGATAGAGAAAACATCGGACTAAATGATTTTTCTCAACTTCCATAAGCTTCGGCTCTGCCTCATAACACTTCTTCGTAACTTTACTGCAGCGTGGTGCAAACCGGCACCCTTTGGGGAAGTCAGTATGATCAGGAAGATTTCCCAATATCGTGTTCAATTTTCTTCGGGATCCATCTTCATGTGTTTTCCCCTCGCCTAATACCGGAATTGAAGTTAATAATCCCTGGGTATATGGGTGCATGGGTTTCTTGAATATTGTTTTTACATCTGTACTCTCTACTGCTACCCCGGCATACATAACCATCACTCTGTCAGTAAACCCGGCTATAACAGCTAAGTCATGGGTAATGAAAATGATAGATGTTTCACGCTTTTGCTTTAGATTCCCCATCAGCCGAAGTATCTGCGCCTGTATTGTTACATCCAGTGCAGTCGTCGGCTCATCAGCGATCAGTATAGAAGGTTCACAGGCCATTGCCATAGCTATCATCCCGCGCTGTCTAAGTCCCCCGGAGAGCTGGAACGGGTACTCATCGACCCGTTCGTCCGGGTCTGACATCCCGACCATATCCAGGAGGTTAATGCTTTCAGTTCTGGCCTCCTGCTCTGTCATATTCCTGTGGAGCATTAAAACTTCCGATATCTGGTTTCCCAAGGTAAACAGGGGATTCAGGCTGGTCATTGGTTCCTGGAATATCATGGATATGCTGTTACCCCTGATTTTCCTCATTTCCTCATCCGGGAGATCCAATAGTTCCTTACCGTTATACAATAATTCACCTGTCTCAATCTTTCCCGGAGGTGTCTGAATCAAGCGCATAATTGACATGGCTGTCTGCGATTTCCCACAGCCCGACTCTCCTACTATGCCCAGGATTTCCCCTTTGTCCAGGTAAAAATCCAGTCCATCAACCGCCCTGACAATATGTGTATGATGATAATAATATGTCCGTAAATC